>JBIQMF010000069.1:0-7777 GCA_044463545.1 Solirubrobacterales bacterium | reverse complement strand
GGCGAGGCCCGCTTCGAGCGGGCGGCCGAGTCCGGCCAGGAGCGCCGCGCGGTCGGCAAGCATCGTCTGCTGCGGGAAGGCTGCGAGCTGCTCGGCCAGCTCCTTGGCCTGCGCCAGGTGCTCCCCGGCGGCCACGCGCCGCGTGACGAGGCCGATGCGTTCGGCTTCGTCGAGTTCGACCATGCGGCCGCTCAGCAGCAGGTCCATGGCGACGCCCAGACCGACGGTGCGCGCGATGCGCTGCGTGCCGCCGTCGATCAGCGGCACACCCCAACGGCGCTCGGCGAAGCCGAAGACGCTGCCGTCGGCGCAGACGCGCAGGTCGCACCAGAGCGCAAGCTCAAAACCGCCGGCCACGGCGTAGCCGCTGACGGCCGCGATCGTCGGCTTGGGCGAGATCTGCCGCGTGAAGCCCATCGGCCCGGCATCGCTCATCAGCCTGTGTGCGAAGGAGGGGATGGCCTTGAGGTCGGCACCGGCGCAGAAGGCGGCCTCCCCGGCGCCGGTCAGGATCAGGCAGCGGGCGTCGTCGTCGGCGACGAAGCGCTCGTAGGCGGCCTGCAGCAGGTCGGCCGTCGGGCCGTCGACGGCGTTGCGCCGTTCGGGCCGGTTGATCGTGACGACCGCCGCGTTGCCGTCGCGTTCGTAGAGGACTTCGCTCATGGCTCCACCCTAACTGCGGCCGGCGCCGGTGCCCAGGTTCAGGGGACGATCACGGCCGAGCCCGAGAGCCGTCCGTCGCGCAGGTCGGAGAGGGCCTCGTTGACGCCTTCGAGCGGGTAGGTCGTGGCGAAGGTGCGGATGAGGCTCTCGCGCGCGAGGTCCAGAAACTCCTCGCCGTCGGCGCGCGTGAGGTTTGCGACGCTCACGAGCTTGCGTTCCTGCCAGAGGAGCGAATACGGGAAGGCAGGGATCGGGCTCATGTGGATCCCGCCGCAGACGACGGTGCCGCCGGGCTTCACGGCGGCCAGGGCAAGCGGCACGAGCTCGCCGACGGGCGCGAAGATGATCGCCGCGTCGAGTTGTTCGGGCGGCGTCTCGGTCGAGGCCCCGGCCCACTTGGCGCCGAGGTCGGTTGCGGCTTCCTGCGCCTGCACGTCGCCTTCGCGGGTGAAGGCGAAGACGCTGCGCCCTTGGGCGCGCGCGATCTGCAGCAGGATGTTGCCGGCCGAGCCGAAGCCGTAGATGCCGATGGTCTGCGGGTCGCCGGCCATGCGCAGGGCGCGGTAGCCGATCAGCCCGCCGCAGAGCCACGGCGCAAGCTCTGCGGCCGACGAAGT
This sequence comes from Solirubrobacterales bacterium, assembly GCA_044463545.1. Lineage (GTDB taxonomy): Bacteria > Actinomycetota > Thermoleophilia > Solirubrobacterales > JACPNS01 > JACPNS01. The sequence goes on along the minus strand of JBIQMF010000069.1, from coordinate 6,497 downwards.
CTCGGGCAGCGGGAAGATGAAGCGCCGGTCGACGAGCACCTGCTCGGCGAACCCGCCGTCGACGTCGCGCCCCATGAACTTGGCGGCCTGGCAGAGGTTTTCGCGGCCGGACTGGCAGAACTCGCAGGTGCCGCAGGCCCAGGCCAGCCAGGTCGCGCCGAAGCGCCGGTCCATCAGGTCGCGCCCGACGATCTGATGTCCGAGGATGCGCGGTGCCCGGGTGGGCAGCTCGCCGTCGACGATGTGCAGGTCGGTGCGGCAGACGCCGCAGGCCTCGACCTTGAGGCTGACGGTGTTCGGCAACACGGCGGGGTCCGGCCGCTCGACGAGTTCGAGCGGTTGGCCGGGTGCGTTGAATACGGCTGCGCGCATCTGCTGCCAGCATGACCGATCGATCGGATCGCCCCTCGTGGGCGTCGCGATCGCAGGCGGGCAGGGGCAGTGACGGCCACCCGGCAGCGCGCGAAGCGTTCGTCAGGTGTGAAAACAAGCGCCAGCGGGTAGGGAGGTCTGCGTGAGTGACCACGAGCAGGCAAACCGCCAGATTCCGGCGCCGACGGATCTCAGCGCCGATGAAGTCCGCAGCCTCGTCCGGGCTGCCTACGAGGAGCGCGATGTCGATGCGATCGAGCGCGCCAGCCGCATGCTCTATGCGGCCTGGGCCGAGCGCATCTGGCGCAGCCCGATGAGCGCCGAGAGCGAGCAGCTCCGGCAGACGCGCGAAGCGCTTGAGCAGGGCTTTGCCGGGTACCTTGCGGCCCGGCGCGAAGAGTTTGGCGCGCGGCTGAGCCCGCCGAGCGAGAGCAGTGATCTTCCGGGGTGGTTCGAGGAGCTTGCGCTGGGCGATCATCCGGCCGAGAGTGGCCAGTGGTCCGGCTACGTGAGCGAGCAGGCATCGCTCGAGCAGATGAAGCGGATCGTCGCCCAGCGCTCGCTCTTCTTTCTGCGCGAGCCGGACCCGTGGATCTACGCCGTGCCGACGCTCCGGGGCGTGGCAAAGGCCGGACTCATCGACCTGCTGCTCGACGAATACGGCTGGGGCAAGCTCGAGCACATGCACTCGAGTGTCTACGCGCGGATGATGCGCGCGCTGCGGCTCGACGACGTGCGCGACCACTACGAGCTCGACGCCGGCGCGAGTTGTCTGGCGGCGATGAACCACCAGTGGATGTGTGCGCTGGGCAGCGGCCGCTCGCGCCAACTGATCGGGGTGATCTACCTGACTGAGGCGAGCTCGCCAGACGCGATGCGGGCGTACCTTGCGGGCTGGGAGCGCCTTGGCGTGAGTGATCCTGACGTACTCGAGTTCTACGAACTGCACGTGGAGGCCGACGAGAATCACCGGGCCGTGGCGCTCGAGGAGGTCGTGCTGCCGCTGTGCGAGACCGAGGGGCCGCAGGCCGCGCGGGAGATCGCCAAGGGGATCTTCGACGCGCGCATGCTCGAAGCCGACTTCGCCGAGAGCGAGCTGGCCCTGGCGGCGAGGGTCGCCGTATGAAGTTTGTGCCACTGATGGCGCTGGCCGACCTGCCGCTGCACACGCCGACCGCCGCTCCAGACCCTGCGGGTGGGACCACTGAGGTGGCGATCTGTCTGCTGCGCAGCGAGCACGGCGTGATCGCCTTCACCGACTCCTGTCCGCACCGCGGCCACCCGCTTTCGCTCGGACGATGCGACGGCACTCGGCTGCGCTGCGCGCTCCATGGTTGGGAGTTCGCTCTCCCCGGCGGGCAGGCCGTCTCGCCGCGCGCGCCCTTCGGGCTTGAGCAGCACGAAGTGCGCGTGCGTGGCGGGATCGTCGAAGTTGCCGTGGGCGTCGATGCGGGGGCCGCGGCCGAAGGTTTCGAGGCCGGGCGCCAACCGGCCGGGGGTCAGCGATGAGCGTGCCGCCGAGGCCGACGAGTGCCGCTGCGGTGGCAGCAGAAGCGGCAGCCCAGCCTGCGCACGACGCGCAGAAGCGCGTTCGCGCGCAGCTTGCAGCCGGCGCGGCCCTGCCGAGGATCGAGCCGGCCCCGGGCGTCTATGTGCCGGCGCTCGACTCGCGTCTGCTCTGTGAGGTCTTCGCGCAGCGCGGGCCAGCGGGGTCGGCAGATGTGCTCGACGTCTGCTGCGGCAGCGGGGTCCAGGGCATCGCCGCGGCGCTGGCCGGTCACCGCACGGTGTGTGTGGACAGCGAGCACGCAGCCGTGCGCGCCACAGCTCGCAACGCCCGTCTCAACGGCGTGACGCTCGACGTCCGCCAGGGCGACCTCTTTGCCCCGGTGCGTCGCCGCAGGTTCGATGTGCTGCTGGCCAATCCTCCTTACGTGCCGACGCCGCTGGGCGAGGAGCACGCACCATGGTGTGACGGCGGCAACGACGGCCGCGCGCTGATCGAGCGCATCGTCCGCGAAGCACCGGGCGTGCTGCGACCGGGGGGTCGGATGTGGATCGTGCATTCATCGCTGGCCTCGATCGAGGCGACCGTTGTGCTGCTTGAGCTGCTGGGCTTTGAAGCCAACATCGTGCGACGCCAGACGCTCACGCTGGGGCCGGTCAGCCGTGCGCGCATCGAACACCTGCGCGCGGGCGGACACGTCCGCCGTGGCCAGCGCCACGAGGAGCTGGCCGTGATCGAGGCGATCTGGCTCGGTCGCTCGGGCCTCGGCTTTGGTTGCTGAAGGCGGGTTTTGCAGGACGCTCAACGGGTAGGTGCCGGACAACGCCAAGTTTGTCCACCAGCCAGATCGGCGAGATCCTGCCGCTGCTCGAGGACGACCGAGACCCACTGGGCATCGCAGACCTCACAAGGCACCAGCTGCCACTCTCGGCCGCACCCGACGCCTACGAGATGTTCCAGGAGAAGCGCGACGGCGCGGTGAAGATTGTGCTGAAGCCAGGGCAGTGAGCGCGGCCCAGCGCCGGCACCGGGCGCGGACAAAGTTGGCGCGACCCGTCGAAATCACATCAGCAGGCGGATACGATTCCCACTGCTTGTTCCGGGGGCCGAGCACAAGCTCAACCCACGAACACCGCGCCGACGTAGCTCAGTTGGTAGAGCACTTCACTCGTAATGAAGGGGTCCCCGGTTCGAATCCGGGCGTCGGCTTTTCTTCTCAAGCCCTTGGTGATCGGGCTTCAAGCGGTGAGCCACTTTTTTCTCGGCGCTCGCGCAGGTCGTCCTTCCGAACATTTGCGAACATCGGCCTTTTTCTGCGGTGCTGATTCGCCGTGTACCTCGCGCCTTGCCTCTTCGATGATCTCCTCGATCGGGCGATAGTCGCCGTCAAGTTCGTCCATCACATGGGCGTAGGTGGTCAGGCACATTGTCGGCGAGTGTCCGAGTTGTCTGGCGGTGTCAACAACCGATCGTCCCGAGTGGATCAGCAGGCTCGCGAAGCTGTGGCGCAGGTCGTAGGGACGACCCTCCGAGATTCCGGCTGCGCGAAGCGCAGTCTGAAATCCCTTCTGATGCCAGCTCTTGTAAGCCTCCTGTGGCCATGGTTCTCCAGGTCGCCGGGGACTCTGAAACACGTAGCCCGTGGTCGGGCCGTCCTCGTACTCGCGCCACGATTCGAGATCGTCACGCAAAGCGTCGATCAACGTCACCGTCCGCGAACGGCCGGTCTTGGTCGACTTGACTTCGTCCTTGGAGAACGACTGTTCAACGAGGATCGTGTTCTTGCGGATGTGCTGCCACTCAAGACCACGCGCTTCGCCAGGGCGAAGGCCGGCGTAGGCGAGGACCGAGACGAACGTGGCGTCGCGGATTCGCTTGCGATCCAACAGGTCACGACGAATCAGTTCGATTTGACGCGGCGTGAACGGCTGAACTTCTGCCGTGCGTGACTTCTTGGGCTTGCGCACAACCTGTACCGGGTTGGCCGGAATCTCCCCGTAGACGACGGCGCGGGTCAGACACGACTGCAGTACGACCATCGCCGTGCGGATCGTGGGCGTTCCGACTCCGTTGTCTTCGAGCGCCGAGCGCCACTCTTCGACGGCACGCGGGGTGATCGCCTTGAGTTGCAGGTGCCCGAGGTACGGGAAGATGTGGTTGTTGTAAGCGTTGGCGTAGCCGGCCAGGGTGTTCTTGGCGAGCTTGCGTCGTGCTTCGTTTTCCCACCAGACCTCGACGAACTTGTCGAGCTGCATGGATCCGGCGTGGAGGTTGTCGATCGTGCCGTGGTAGCTCTGGCGAGCAACCTCTCCGTCGAAGATCCGTGCTTCGTGTTCGGACTTGAACGAGCGTGAGCGGTTGCGACCACCTTGGCGGTAGCGCACCTCCCACGTTCGTTTTCCTGTCTTCGTACTCACTCGTTCGTGAATGCTCATATGCGTCTCCTTATGGATGTAGGGAGCCGCGCATGGGCTGGGTCTGTTTTTGAGAGTAGGGGTTGTGGACGTCGCGCATTCTTGGCGTTTTCGGAGCCGTCTTCATCGGTTCATTGGGCTGCGAGAACAGCCAGTCTGTGACGTCTTCACGGCGCAGGATGATCCGCGAGCCGGCCTTGAAGGATGGGAGCTCACCCCTTGCGATTGCCCTGCGGATTGACTTCGCGGAGAGGGTGGTGAGAGCTGCGACGTTCTCGACTGAGAGCCCAATCTGGTTTTCGAAATCGGCGCTCATCATGCGGCCTTTCTCTTGCGGTCCCGGCTGGCTTCGATCACGATCGATTTGAGCGCTGGAATCATCCCCGGGTCTTTGACCGGGATGGACTTGAATCTCGACTCCAGCCGAGTTCCGCTCGCAAGTTTTGCCAGCCTTCTCTCGCCGACCGTCGATCCTGTGATGTAGAGGACCCCGAGAAAACCGTCCACGTCGACCCGGTCTTCGAAAGCGCCGAAGATGTCGATCCAGCGGTCGAGGTTCTTCGGCACCAACTCGACCTCGATCGCGACGAAGTGCCCTTCCCGAGAAGCCTCAGTCACGATGTCCGGTCGATGTGTCTTCGACTTGCGTTCAGAGCGGTGGAGAGCAAACAGGTGCTTGTTGTTTTTGGCAAGTCGTTGCCGGGCGAGAATCTCGCGTTCGGTCAAGCACTCGATCCCCGACGCTTCGAACTCCGTAACCACGTCGGTGCAGGCGAGTGAGTGCGAATATGTGGAGTTGCTCGGTGCCGATTCATTCAACGAGAGGTCGGCGAGTTCGATGCCATCTCGCGTGGCTAGATGAGCCTCGCCGAGCATCGGCAATTCGTCGGTCCTGCGAATGAGCCCGTGAGCTCGCAATCGGGCAAGCTGCCGGTATGCGGTGGCGCGGGAGATTCCGTACCGAGCCATCACGTGATGTGGTTGAACGAAGTCAACTCTGGCGATGAATCGCAAGAGTTCGATGTGCTTCTTGGTCAGGCGTTCCATGCCTTTCCTCCTTGGGGGTGGTCGGGCGCAAATTGCGCGCTTACTTCTAGATGGCACGAGAACGCGAAAACGGGTCGCTGATCTTGAGATCAATGTCGTTTTCTAGTTCCTGAGTGCCGGCGCAAACTGCGCCCTCATCCCTTGATGTACCGAGCACGCGAAAACGGGTCGCTAAATCGAAAAAGTTTTTGGACTGCCGTTGGCTTACGTCTGTCAACTGCGCCGATATCGACACTTCTGGCGACGGTTTCTAGCCAGGAAACGTCTCCCTCCGGCACGATCCCCCTTCGAGTCACCGGCAGCATTTCGTCGCTTCGATGGCCTTCGCTCGGCACTCATATTCCAGTTAGCCCAGCTCCTTCAACCACGCAATCCATCTCTGAACCTCAGCTCGCGCCCGCGTGCGATCCCGCTCGATTTCTCTGGACCGTCCGACTCGGAACAAACCCCACCCTCAACATCATGTGGGGGTGGGGTTTGTCCCGACAAGGGACGTTGACTTCGCTCCAGGAGCGGGATCGCACGCGGGAACTTGAGACCAACTCGTCAAACGCAGTCTCACTTTGGTCTCACACGTGTCTCGCTCGTTTGGCCGGTCGGAAGTGGCCGTAGATTCATCTCTGGCTTTCCCGGTAAGGTGGAGCCATGTACGCGTCGATGACAACGGATCAGCGAAATCTGCTGTGGAGTGCATCTGGGGCCGCCGCCTTCGTGCTCGCCGGGGCGTTGTTCGGTTTCAATGGCGTGGCTGGCTTGCTGTTTGCGCTGATGTTTGGATTCAGCGTGGTGGAAGTTCGATCCCAGCACGAACCCGGCACCCCAAACTTTCGTCAGTTGACCCCGGACGCCCGAAACATCATCGGCGCCTGGATCGCAGTCGTCGCATTCACGATCGCCGCTGCGCTGTTTGGCCTCGCCGGAATCGCTGCGCTCATTGCGCTGGCGGTGGCGTGGCTGATCTACGAGACGCGACGCCCGTTCCGGTAGTCGCTCGCAAGTCCTCTCAGGGTCATACTTGGGACATCCCCGGTCGGGCCAATCTCCGAAGACATCCGACCGCCAACCACGCTTGATTGTTGCGCGCTGACGCGCGCTTTTCTGCGCTTAGGTCGGCGGGCGGAATGGGTCTGACATGCAACTGCTCACTTGCCAAGTCC
>JBIQMF010000068.1:0-7795 GCA_044463545.1 Solirubrobacterales bacterium | reverse complement strand
GGCTCGCTGGTTGCCAACGAGGGTGTAGTGCGCAAGATCCCCTTCACGCTCATCGGCGTCCCGCTGGCCTCGGTCGTCACGGCCTTTCTCACGCTGCTGACCAACTTCTTCGCAGTGATCGTCGTGATGATCGTGGCCGGAGTGCCGCTGTCGGTCGGCTGGCTGCTCATCCCCGTGATCTTCGTCATTCTCTTTGTGGCCACCTCGGGATTCGGGATCCTGCTCTCGGCGCTGTTCGTGCGCTATCGCGACATCCGGCCGATCTGGGACGTCATCTCGACGGCCGGCTTCTACATCACGCCGGTCCTGTACCCGATCGAGTTCGTGACCAACGGTCACGCCACGATCGCCAAACTCATGCTGCTCAACCCCGTCGGCGCCTGCGCCGTGCAGTTCCGCGCCACAGTGCTCGACCCGGCAGCGCCCGGGGTCGCCGAGGTGATGGGCACCCCGCTCGGATGGCTTGCGCCGATCGCGGTAACGGTGTTGCTACTGGTCGTCGGCCTCTTCGTGTTCCGTCGCCAGCAGTCGACGATTGCTGAGGAGCTCTGATGGCTCGAGTGCAGTTTGACCGCATCGTGGCCTACGCGATCCTGCTGGCATCGGCCACCGCCGTGGCACTGCCGTGGTGGCCCGGCGCCATGAGCAACGACACGTTTGCGACCTACTACTCGATGAAGTTCGGTCCGATCACGAGCACGCAGGCGTGGCTCATCGAATGGATCTGGCGACCCTTCTTCAACGCCGGCTTCGGCCCGGGTTATGTCTTGACGCTGACGCTCCTTGGGATCGCGCTGGGCTCGTATCTCTGCCTACGCGGGGTCTTCGGCCGCGTAGGCGCGGCAGTTGGGACGGCATTCGTGATGCTCAACCCCATCACCTACGGACCGATCAATGCGATCAGCCGCGACAACTGGTACCTGGCCTTTGTACTGCTTGCTGCCGGCGGCCTCGTTCGTCTTGCTCGCGCTGATCTCACGTATCGCGGCTGGTGGCGCGCCTTCACCGTTGCCGCGCTCTTCTTTGCCTGCGCCGCGCGCCAGAACGGCGTCTTTGCCGTGCTGCCGCTGACCATCGCGCTGTTCTGGATCGAATCGTTGGGCGACGGAGCGGCCGGGCGCTGGGGCGGGCTCGAGCTGCGCCGCGCGGCCAGGTCAGTGCTCATGGGCCTGCTCGTCACACTGGCAATGGTCGGCACTTTGTTCGCCGGCCAGCGAGCGCTCGGCATCGAGAAGACAAACCCAGAGATCTTCCTCTACGTCTACGACCTGGCCGGCGTCACCGAAATGACCGGAGAGATGCAATTCTCAAAGGCGGCCTACCCCGCACAGAACGTTGATCTCATCCACCAGACCTCGGTCTACGGACGCCGCGCGCTGATGTTCGGCAGCCCCGACCGCATCGCCTTCCCGATGAGCGAGGAGCAGTACACCGCCATCCGTGACGACTGGCGCAGGATGATTCGCGAGCATCCCTTCCAGTACGCCAAGTATCGGGTCAAAGCGTTGGCCTTCCAGCTGGGACTCAAGGGCGAGCAGATCTGGGTCTACCACCCGCAGATCGATCCCAACGACCTCGGGATGGCCTTCAGATTCCCGGGGCTTGAGGCCAAGGCCAAGGCCTACGCCAGCGTGCTCTCGGACGAGAACAATAACGGAATGTTCCTGCACCGCGCCTGGATCTACGTGTTGGCGGCGCTGCTGGCAATGCTTGTGATCTTGCGTTCAGCGATTGCCACGGCGCGCCAGAAGACGGCTTATCTGGCCCACGCGCTGACGACCTTCACGATGCAGATCGGTCTACTCATGGCGACACTCGAGATCGAGATCAGGTACGAGCGGCAGATCCGCGTCAGCGCCATGATCGTCGTCATCACGGCCGGCGCGCTGCTCTGGCGCCAGTTACGAGCCCATCACGCCGACGGCCGGCAGCTCGTCGCCGACGACGTTCCTGCGCAGCCCGGCAGCGTCTGAGAGGCGCTGGCAGTTCTGCCTGCTGCCCACGAGCTGCAGGCGTCGCTCCGGGTAGTTGTAGAAGTAGAGCCTGTCGTACGGCACGTAGCCGTCGGGGCCGTGCCTGACCGGCTCACCCGGGTCCCAGTAGCGCACGCCGAAGGGAGCCATGCCTCGATCGGCGCAGAGGACGCTGAGCGTCGCGCCGGGCACGATGCCGCTCAGCGTCGGGTCCATGTTGACCGCCCGCAGCGCCGCCCGGAAGGTCCATGCGGCGCCGAAGACCTCGGCGTCGTCGGCGATGTAGGTCGGCACGCCGAGTAGCAGCACGGTCGAGTGCGCCGGGGGCTTGCCTGCGGGGAAGGCGTCTTTGATGGCGGCCAACACCTGCTTCTCCAGTGTGCTCGCCTGGTTCCATATCTTGATCTCGGCGCGGTTGTGACGGACATCGGAGCCCAGCACGGCCAGCAGGAGCAGCGCAATCACGGCTGGCTCGACCCAGCGTCTGCGCGGCCCTGCCAGTTTGCCGGCGAATGCGCCGAGCGTGGCCGCAGTGCAGACGATGATCGAGGCAATGGCGAAGCCCGCCATCAGGTTGACGCGTAGGCCGGCCGAGTTGAACGGCAGCGGTCGGTAGTAGTTGTTGGCCTTGAAGATCACTGACCACATCCAGAAGGCGGCGGCGAAAGACACCAGCGCCGCGCACCCCCAGATCGCAATGCGCGCGTTCTGCGGGCTGCGGCGCCAGAACCAGGTGCCGATCCCGGCCAGGGCGACTGCCACAACGGCGGCGATGATCGTCAACGTCAGCCAGCCGTCCATCCATGCGCCGGAGTAGATCACCGGCTGGCTGTAGCGGGACTTCTGTGTCAGAAAGGGGAGGAACGACGCAGCGATCGTGTCGAGTCCGTCGGTGCCGATGGCCTTCAGGCGCGCGCCGCTTGACGAGCTGGCGGCGCGAAACGGAGAATTCATGGCGCCCAGCAGCCAGAGTCCGAACAGCACCAGATCGCAGGCCCATCGCGCCGCGATTGCGCGCCACCGCTCCCGCAGCGTTGCAAGGAGATCGTGTTCGCGACGATCTCTGGCCAGCGCGGCAAAGTAGAACAGGCCGCTGGCGAGGATCAACGGCGCCGGCATTTCATAGATCATCAGCGCGGCGGCATAGAGCAGCAACGCTCCGGCATGTACGGCGATGCGCGCGAACTTGTTCTTCCGCCCGAATCCATGGATCGCCAGCAGAAGGCCACCGACGGCCAACGCGCCCGAGGTATGCCCGAAGTGCGCACTGAACCACAGCTTGGTGATGGTCGAGTAGGGGAAGATCACGCCCAGCACGCCGACGGCCGCAGCAGCCCAACGCGGCATGCCACAGCGCCACAGGAGCAGGGCGATGAGGGCGCCCAGCAGTCCGACCATCGAGATCGACCAGAGGAATGACCAGCGCGGATCGCTGCCCAACAGTTGCGTGTAGGCGTAGAAGTAGGTGCCGAGCAGTCCGCGATACGGAGACGGCGAGACAAAGACCGAGTGCAGTGCGTCCGACCAGTCGGTCGTGAACACCGTGATGCGGTTGAACCAGTCGTCGCTGACAAATCCGCCGTGCAGGATGCGCGGCGCAAACATCACGAGTGCGGCGAGAAAGGGGAGCGCGGCAAAGCCGTAGCTGCGCGCCAACCGGGCTGCACGCGCGGAAGAGCCGGTGGTGTCGGTAGAGCTGTCCATCTTGCCGAGTGGGATTGCTCCCGGGGGTGGAGCCGCGCCGAGGGCCAGTACTCTGGCGCACGTGCAGGGCCGCCAGAAGCATATGCAGCGACTGCTCGCGAGTGGCATCGTCGGAGAGGCTGCCCGCTACCTCGTGGTCGCGGGTAGCGGCTTCGTTTTCGCAATTGTCATCTTTGCCGCGCAGCTGGCCATCGGGATCGGGGCCTACATCGCCATCACGGTCACCTTCGTGCTCAACGGACTTTGGAACTTCCTCGGCTTCAAGCTGTGGGCATTCCCGGGCGCTGAGCGCCGTACGCGGGCCCAGCTTGTCCGCTTCTGTGTCGTGGCGGGCGGCTCTCTGGCCATCAACTACGGCGTGTTCGCGCTGTTCTACGAGGTTGTCGGAGTCCCAGCGCTGCCTGCGCAGGTGCTTGCGATCGGTGTCGCGGCACCGTTCGGATTCCTCATGAACAAGCTCTGGACCTTCGCCGCCGGGACCGCCCAGGCCGAGGCCGGCGCGGCGGGCAGTTAGTCTGACTCGGGCTGGCCGCCCGCGGCCGCATGCCTGAGCTCGACGATGACCCAGCAACCAGTACAAGCAAACGACCTCCGCGCGCTGTGGTCCGAAATCGAAGACGACGCACTCGAAGCCGTGCGCCGCGTCGGCCGCAGCGGGTGGTTCGTGCTGGGCAGCGAGGTGGCCACGTTTGAGCAGGAGCTGGGCCGGCTTCACGGGGTGGAGCACGTCGTCGGCTGCGCATCAGGGCTCGACGCCATCGAAATCGCCCTGCGTGCGGCCGGGATCGGCGCAGGCGATCGCGTCATCACGACGCCGCTGACGGCCTTCGCCACGGCGCTCGCCATCGAGCGCGCGGGCGCCGAGGTCTGCTTTGCGGATGTCGACAGCTCGGGTCTGATCGATCTTGGTCAGGTTGAATCAGCGCTCGAACGCGATCCCGCGATCCGCGCTGTTGTGCCCGTGCACCTCTACGGCCAGAGCGTCGACATCGCCCGACTTGGCGGCATCGCCGAACGCCACGACTGCCTCGTGATCGAGGATGCCGCGCAGGCGGTCTGCGGCGACGCCGATGGCGCGCCGCTGGGGTCGACCACAGTCGGCGCGGCCACGAGCTTCTATCCGACGAAGAATCTTGGCGCGCTGGGCGACGGCGGCGCGCTGCTCACGAACGACGCGCAGATCGCCGAGGCTGCAAGGCAGCTCCGTGACTACGGCCAGTCGGCCAAGTACGAACACAGCACGCTCGGCCTCAACAGCCGACTCGACGAGTTGCACGCCGCCATCCTGCGCAGCGCGCTGTTGCCGCGTCTGCCGCGCGCGCTCACGCGTCGCAGCCAGATCGCGCAGCGCTACCTGCAGGAGATCGACAATCCGGCACTGCGCATGCTCGATCCCGCGACCCGCTCGACCTGGCACCTTTTCCCCATCTTCACCGGCGATCCAGCACTGCGCGACGACCTCCAGGCGAGCCTCGGTGAGTCAGGGATCGGTACGGCCGTCCACTATCCGATTCTCGCCAGCGACCAGCAGGCGCTCGCGGGCCGGCAGTTCGGCAGCTTCCCGGTCGCGGCCGGGCTGGCCGGCAGCGAGCTTTCGCTGCCGATCCACCCTTACCTCAGCGATCCTAAGGTCGATCGCGTGATCGCGACCGTCAACGAATGGAAGCCCGCGTGAGCGCCGACAGCCCGCAGCCCAGGCGCTCACTGGTCATCCCGGTGTACATGAACGCGCCCAACATCGCCGAGCTGCTGGTCGCCCTCGACGGTCTGCACGGCGACCTCGACGGTGAGCTCGAACTGGTATTCGTGGTCGACGGCAGCCCCGACGATTCGCACGCGCGACTCACTGCAGGGCTCGCCGAGCGGAAGATCGCCGCACAGGTGCTCAGTCACTCGCGCAACTTCGGCTCGTTTGCGGCCATTCGCACCGGCCTTGAGGCCGCGCGCGGTGAACACATCGCCGTGATGGCGGCAGACCTGCAGGATCCGATCTCGCTGATTGCGGAGTTCTTCTCGGTTCTGGCCTCCGGTGAGGCCGATGTCGTGGTGGGCACGCGTGCCCAGCGCAACGATGGCGTGGCCAAGGACGCCATGTCGCGCGCCTACTGGCGCATGGCGCGCCGCATCATCAACGACGAGCTGCCGCGCGGCGGGGTGGATGTCTTTGCCTGCAACGCAAAGGTGCGCGACGCGTTGCTCGAGCTCAACGAGCAACGCAGTTCGCTGGTCGGCCAGCTGTTCTGGCTGGGCTTTCGCCGCGTCGAGATCCCCTACGTGCGTCAGGTGCGCACGGCCGGCGAGAGCGCCTGGAGCTTCCGCCGCAAGCTCGAATACCTCTTCGACAGCTTTTTCTCCTTCACCGATCTGCCGATCCGCGTGCTCACGATGGTCGGGGCCGTCGGCGTGGCACTGGCGGCCGTACTGGCGCTCGTCGTGCTCGCAGCGCGGCTGACCGGGGCCGTCGCCGTGCCCGGCTACACGGCGCTGATCCTGACGATCGCGGGCTTCGGCGCGCTCAACCTCTTCAGCCTCGGTCTCGTCGGCAACTACGTCTACCGTGCCTACGAGAACACCAAGCGTCGGCCGCTGGCGCTGGTGTCGGCGCGCATCGAGTTCGGCAGTGCCCAGAGCGCTGCCAGTGCCGAGGACGACCAGTGACGATTGACGAAACCGCCAAGATCCACCCGGCCGCCATAGTCGAGCCCGGCGCCGCTGTCGGCGCACGCACGCGCGTCTGGGCCAATGCCCACCTGCTGCCCGGGGCCCAGATCGGCTGCGACGGCAACATCTGCGACGGCGTCTTCATCGAGGGCGATGTGGTCGTGGGTGACCGCGTGACTGTCAAGTGTGGAGTGCAGCTGTGGGACGGTGTACGCCTCGAGGACGACGTCTTCGTAGGCCCCAACGCCACCTTCACCAACGACCTGCGCCCGCGTTCGCGCCAGCATCCCGACAAGTTTCTCACCACGACAGTGCGTGAAGGGGCTTCGATCGGGGCCAACGCGACGCTTTTGCCCGGCATTACGGTCGGCCACGGCGCGATGGTCGGCGCCGGCGCCGTCGTGACCGGCGACGTGCCGGACAACGCCGTCGTCGTCGGCAATCCCGCGCGCATCTCGGGCTACGCATCGACGGAGCTCATCGCACCGGAGGCGCCGGCCGGCCCGGGACTCCCCGATGGCGAGCCTGAGTTGGCGACGCAGGGCGCGAGCTTGATCCATCTGCCTCAGAACATCGACCTGCGCGGGAGCCTGTCGGCGCTCGAATTCAGCGAGCTGCCGTTCGTACCGCGCCGCGCATTCTTTGTCCATGACGTGCCTTCGCAGGACGTGCGGGGCCAGCATGCGCACTACGAATGCCATCAGCTCCTGATCTGCGTGGCCGGCTCGCTGAACGTGGTCGTCGACGACGGCGAGAACCGCAGCGAGGTACACCTCGACACCCCGACCACCGCGCTGCACATGGGGCCGATGGTCTGGGGAGTGCAGTACCGCTACTCGCACGATGCCTGCCTGATGGTCCTCGCGTCGCACCCTTATGACGCCGATGACTACATCCGCGAGTACGACGAGTTCCTACGTCTGACCGCTGCCCGATAATTGATCGCAGCCGGCACCGGCAACTCCTGCCTCGCAACTTTGCTGACGCCGCAAACTGGGGAGATCATGGTGCTACCATCGCTCGCGATCTTGCGGTCGGGTGCGCACTTGTGCGCGCGACGAGCCGAAAGGTCTGCCGCCGATCCGGTCACGAGACCCTTGGTTTCACGCGCTGGAGCGGGTGGTTCGAAGTCAAAAGCAGTTTCCAAGACTTGACACTCAATTCGACCACATAACGGGACTTACACGTAGGGCCGGAATCCCTTGAGGATTCCGACGCGGGCCCTGCGAGGGCCCTTTTTTGTGCCCTGGGCGACGCGTCAGATCAGTAAGAAGCCAAGTTCCAAGCTCGCAGAACAAGTGCCAGAGAGACGGCACGCCGGCGCGAGTCCAAATTCCAGAGCAGTCCATCCACCGACACAGGATCCAATCAACCTGTCATGCCACGCCAAGTTTCACTAGAGAAGACCCGCAACATCGGGATCATGGCTCACATCGACGCCGGTAAGACGACGACGA
>JBIQMF010000067.1:0-7886 GCA_044463545.1 Solirubrobacterales bacterium | reverse complement strand
TAGAGCTCGGCGGCGAGCTCGGCGTCGGCGCGGCGCGCGCGCTCGGTCAGGATCACGAGCGCGACTGTGCGGTGCTCGTGCACCGGGCTCGTCAGCAGCTCGGCAATGGCGTCAAGCGCAAGATCCTTGTGTCCGCGAGCGATGGCGCGCAGGGCCGGAACCCGCACACCCGCGAAGACGTCGCCCTCGCCGTACTGACCGGGCCCCGTCTTGAAGAAGCGAGCGACCTCAACGGCCCTCTGGTCGTCGGCCAGCGCGTCAACCTCGCGCCTGATCTGCGCTGCAGATCCTGCCGCAGGCGTCACGCGATGCTGGCGCGGGCGCGCAGACGGGTCAGCGCGTCGTCGAGCTCGCCGGCCACCTCGGCGGCCTCGGAGCCCTGCTCGGGCGTGCTCTGCGGCTCTTCGGCGGCGTCTTCGTCGCGGCGCATGGCCGCGAATCCGAAGCCCGTGTGCACCTGCTGCTGGCCGCGCACGCTGACGCGGCCGACGGCCTCAAGGTCTTCAAGTTCAGATCGGATCGAATCGGACACACTCCGATTCAAGCGCGCGGGGCGGCGGAAACGTGCGTCGCGTAGAGCCCCGGCAGAAACCTTGCAAGGTTCGAGTACTCCTCGGCGCAGTGCAGGCCCAGCGCGGCCGGCGCGGCGCGCGGAACAAAGATGCGGCGAAAGAGCGGGCGGTTGATGAGGCGGGCAGCGGCGTCCGCGAGGCGGGACGGCAGGTACGGGCGCAGCTCCGAGCCGATCCAGAAACGGCTGCGCAGAAAGCACTCGCCGCTGTGCGGGTCGCGCAACCAGACGTGGACCATGCGCGTGTGACGCGCGCGCTTGTCCTCGTCGCCGGCCAGCCCCCGACGATCGCCTCAACGCCATCGCGCGCAAGCGCGCCGGCGCTGAAGCCGAGCGCCTCGGGATCGAGGAACTCGATGCGCAGGCGGCTCATGCCGAGGCCGACGTCTTCGACGGGGTGGTGGACCGCGCCCCAGTGCGGCTTTTCGCGCTGCACGGCCGGACGCTCGACGCGATTGTCTTCGTGGCCCGGGTGCCACATGCGGTAGCGCGCAGGGTCATCGGCGTGCCAGTCGAACCACCAGTCGACCATCTCGCCGGTCACCGCTGGCATCGCCACGCGCATCGCCACGTAGCCGACGCCGTCGTCCATCCAGCACCAGCCGCGCTCGACGGCAAGCTCTGCCGGGTCGAGCAGTCGGTCGAGCTCGTCAGGCGTCAGCGCCTCGCGCGGGTCACACTGCTCAATCACGCAGGGCAGCATAAGTGCAGCGTGGGCCGAGAGCATCACCGCCGGCGACCGGCGGCCGACAAACCAGGTGTCGACGGCGGCCTTAAAAGGAAGAAGACCGCCGGTGGCGGTCTTCCTCAAGCTCAGCATCCTCCCCCATGTCGGAGCTGAGAGCTTATGTCGGGAGCTGCTCAGAAACTGAGTGCTACCCATCCCCAGCTCTGCCGGATCGAACCCCAAAGACGACCCGAAGAGCTGTTTGACATTGTAGTAGACGTGTGACCGCGATCACACATACAACTACGAAATATTTTTCAGGCGGCCGCCGCCAGCGCAGTGACCTTCTCGGCCACCGAGCGCGTCGAGACGACGTGCTTGCCCATGCCGAGCTCCTTGGGCTCAAAGCCCAGCGCCAGCCCGACGAGCTGCGGGAAGTGCAGCACCGGGATGCCCAGCTCGTGGTCGACGAACTTGGCCGCCTCGGGCTGCTGCATGTCGAGGTTGAGGTGGCAGAGCGGGCACGGCGTGACGAGTGCGTCGGCACCGGCGTCGATGGCGTCACCGAGGTGACGGCCGGCCTGCGTCAGTGAAGTCTTCTTGTTCATCGTGATCACCGGGAAGCCGCAGCACTTGTGGCTGCCGGTGTAGGCGACCGACTCGGCGCCCAGCGCCTCGGTGACCATCTCGATGTACTCGTCGCGCTGCGGGAACTGCTCGTAGCCGAGGCGGTCGGTCGGGCGCACGATGTAGCAGCCGTAGAACGGCGCGATCCGCAGGCCCGTGAGCGGACGCTTGACGAGGCTCTTGAGCTTGTCGAGGCCGATGTCCTCGACCAGCACCCAGAGGAAGTTCTTGTTCGTCACGCCGGGCTCGTACTTGAGATTCTCCGGCTGCAGGTTCTCGTTGATCAGCTCGCGGTACTCCGACGAAGCGTCGAGACGCTCCTGGCATTCACTGATCGCGCCCTGGCAGGTCGAGCAGATGTTCATCATCAGCTCGGCGCCGTCGGTGGCCTGAGCCATCGCCAGCGTGCGTGCATTGAGTGTGTCGGCCAGCTCCTGGTTGTGCTCGGCGATCACGCCGGCGCCACAACAGTTGGCACGGTCGAGTTCGGCCAGCTCAAGGCCGACCTTGGGCGCGACGAGCTCCATCGCGCCGTGCAGTTCGGGCGTGAAACCACGCGAAACACATCCTGGCCAGTACGCGACCTTCATCACTCTGCTCCTTCCTCGGCCGGGGCGGTGGCGGCGATCGGTGTGACCTCCGACTCGCCCGCGGCTTCGAGCTCGTCGGCGTCCTCGCCGACGATGTAGAGGTTCAGCTCGATGCGCTCGTCGCGCGAGTGAACCTTCTCGTAGATGTCCTTGACGCGCTGCTGGTCGGGAAGTTTGTGGTGGTGGAGGACCTTCGGGATGGTCACCTTGCCCGACGCCAGTCCGCGCAGCGCGGTGGGCAGCGAACCGATCAGGTTGATCTGTGCGTCGGGGTGCATCTTGCCGATGATGCCTTCGCCGTAGGAGTCGGGCAGCAGCTTGGCTTCGTGCAGCGTGCCCCACTTCTCGATGATGTTGACGAACGCCTTCTCGTGGCGGTAGCCGTTGTTCTGATCCTTGATCTTGTAGTCGCCGGTCGCGCGGCGGCGAAGACGCATGATCTGGTTCATCGGGGCGACGCCCTTGGGGCAGACCTCGACGCACTTGAAGCAGTGCGTGCAGTCGTAGATCCCCGAAGGGTCATTGGCAAGGTGGGTGAGGCGGTCCTTCGTCGCCGAGTCACGCGGGTCGCCGACGAAGCGGTAGGCCTTGGCGCTGGCTGCCGGCCCGATGAACTCGGGGTCGGCCTCCATCGAGAGGCAGTCGGAGACGCAGACACCGCAGTGGATGCAGGCCATCGTCTGCGTGACGTCGACCATCGCCTCGTGCGGGACGACGTACTCGCGCTCCGGCGGGTCGCCGGCCGGGACGAGCCACGGCACGACGCGGTCGACCTTCTTCCAGTGGACGGCGTCCATGTCGACGATGAGGTCCTTGATCACGGGCATGTTGCCCATCGGCTCGATCTCGATCGTCTTGCCGTCGGCGGAGGTCTCGACCGCGTTCTTCAGCAGGGTGTTGCAGGCCAGCGCAGGGTTGCCGTTGATGCGCACGCCGCAGGAGCCACAGATCGCGGCCTGGCAGGAGCAGCGGATGCCGATCGAGCCGTCCTGGTGGTCGCGCGCCGCGAGGATCGCCGCCAGCACCGCACGGTTCTCGTCCATCTCGACATCGAACGTCTCGAAATACGAGGGTTCCCCGGTCTCCGGAGAGAAACGACGGATGTTCAAGGTGTAGGTCGGCATCGGGTCTCTACCTATGTGTTGTTCGTGGCTGGCTGGGTGAAAAGTCTGGGTGCTGCGGCGGAGGGCTGATCAGTACTTGCGTTCGACCGGCTCCCACTGGGTGATCGTGACAGGGCTGTAGCTGATCTGCGGCGTTCCGCTCTCATCGAGCTTGATGTCGATGTGCTTGAGCCACTCCTCGTCGTTGCGCTCGGGGTAGTCCTCGCGCGACTGGGCGCCGCGGGACTCCTTGCGCTCGAGCGCTCCCAGCACGATCGTCTCTGCAACCTCGGTCATGTAGCCGAGCTCAATCGCGCCGAGCACATCCTGGTTGAAGACGGTGCCCTGGTCGTCGATCCAAGCGGTCTTGGCCTCTTCCTTGAGCTTGCGCACGGTCTCGAGCGCCTCGGTCAGGCCGGCTTCGTTGCGGAAGACGGCGACGTTGCGGTTCATGATGTGGCCGAGGTCGGCCTTGATCTCAGAAACGCGGCGACCGCCGTCCTTCGGGCGGGCGATGATCCCGTCGATCTCGCGGCGGATGTCGTCGAGCAGCGAGACCGAAACCTTGGGCATCGACATGCTCTTGGCGCGCTGGGCTGCGTGCGCACCCGAGCGCTTGCCGAAGATGAGCGTGTCGAGCAGCGAGTTTGCGCCGAGACGGTTGCCGCCGTGCACCGAGACGCAGGCGACTTCGCCGGCCGCGTAGAGGCCCTCGATGTCGGTGTTGCCGTCGATGTCGGTCTTCACGCCGCCCATGATGTAGTGCTGGCCGGGACGCACGGGGATCGGTTCCTTCGTGATGTCGATGCCGGCGAAGTCGCGGCCGACCATGACGATCTCGCGCAGCGCCTCGTGGATGCGCTTCTTCGGGACGACCGTGACGTCGAGGTGCACGCCGCCGTCCGGGAAGCCGCGGCCCTCGTTGATCTCAATCTGTTCTGCGCGGCTGACGACGTCGCGCGAGGCCAGCTCCATCGCGTTCGGGGCCGTCTTCTCCATGAAGCGCTCGCCCTGGGCGTTGTAGAGGTGGGCTCCTTCGCCGCGCGCACCCTCGGTGATCAGCAGACCGTTGCTGACCAGCGTCGTCGGGTGGTACTGGATCATTTCCATGTCCATCAGCGAAGCGCCGGCACGCAGTGCCATGGCCTGACCGTCTGCGGTGCAGACGAGCGCGTTGGTCGTGGGGAAGAAGATCTGGCCGGATCCGCCGGAAGCGAGGATCACCGTCTTGGCGCGGAAGATCTCGAGCGCACCGTCGCGGATGTTGCGCATGATGGCGCCGTTGCAGCGGCCGTCGTCGCCGATCGCCAGGCCGACCGTGAACCACTCTTCGTAGCGGTCGATCTGGTCCTGATACTTGAGCAGCTGCTCGTAGAGCACGTGCAGGATCGCCTGACCGGTGATGTCTGCGACGTAACAGGTGCGCTTGTGTGCGGCACCGCCGAAGGCGCGCTGGTCGAGGTGGCCGTCCTCGTCGCGGTGGAAGGTCACGCCGAGGTGCTCGAGGTGGATGATCTCGTTCGGCGCCTCGCGACACATCGCCTCGATGGCGTCCTGGTCGCCGAGGAAGTCCGAGCCCTTGACGGTGTCGTAGGCGTGCGACTCCCAGCTGTCGTCGGCGGCAAAGGCAGCGTTGATTCCGCCCTGCGCGGCGTTGCTGTGCGAGCGCACGGGGTGGATCTTGCTGACGATGCCGACCGTCACGCCCTGCTCCGCTGCTGCGAGGGCTGCTCTTTGGCCGGCGAGTCCAGCGCCGATTACTAGTACGTCGTGTTCAGGCAAGGCGCGGCGAGTATATACCTGTTGTGTTGTACCAACTTTTGGCGGTGATCCGCTAGGGTCGATGTTTGCGTTCTTTCATGGATGAAAGCTCTGCCAATGATCATTGATCCTCATATTGCCTTCATGCGGACCTCGGCTCCGCTGGACTTCTTCGACCGCGTGATGATGCGGGTGGTTGCCCGCGAAGAATCGCCGCGCGGCATCCTGCTGCAGTGTTCGGCGATGGCCGAAGGAGGGGTCAATGTGCTGACGGTCTATCGCGACCGTGCCTCGCAGCTCGAGACCTTCGCCAACTTCGTCGCCGTCGAGGCACAGAACGAAATGGTCGCCACCGGCGAGTCCTATGACATCTCGCGCCAGGACCACGAGCTGCAGCGGCTGCGCATCAGCAGCAACGCCCCGGCGCAGGAGTTCGGCGGCGCTCCGGCGAAGGGTGTGGCCGCCGGCGTGACCGAACTGCGGGCGCTTTCGCCGACGAGCTACCACGCACTGCTCGAGGCCGCCGGTTGGTTTGACCGGCCTGCACCCGGCCGGATCGCACACGCCGCATGGGCGACCGACGACCGCGTCGTCGCGGTCGACTTCTGGACCTCACGCGAGGTCGGCCAGGAGTGGTACCAAGCGCAGCGGCTCGAGGATTTCGAAGCCGCGCACCCGGACGTCGAGGCCCCGAGCCAACGACGCTCGTGGTGGAGCGAGCTGCACAGCTTTGACATCGTCGCCGACCCCGAAGACGAGATGCGCGACTACACGCGCCACGCGATCGGCCCGACCGACACCGCGGCCGGCAGCTGAGGCATCGCAAGCCGGCCCGCTGCGGCGCGCCCGCTCGGCGCTTGCGGCCACGACATCAGGGCCCGGGCGCGCCTGGCGGCGGATGCCGCTCCCCGGCGCGCGCGATGGCGTCGCGCAGTGCCCGCTGGACCTGCTCGAGTGTGATCACGCCGGAGAGCTGGCCGCTGCCGGTCACGACCATCAGCGACCCGTGGTCGCGCATCTGCTCGTTGGCCAGCAATGCCGTGATCGGCGTGTCGTCGCGCACAGCGCGGCTGTCTGCGCTGCCCTGCTGGATCAGCTCGACCGCGCGGCGCGCGTCGAGCTCTGACGGCTCGAGCATGTCTACGCGGTGCTGCTCGATCAGGCCGATGAAGCGCCCGCTGGTGTCGACCACAGGAAACCACGGCCAGCGATAGCGCCAGAAGAACTCGTCGAGCGCGCGCTGCGCCGTCGTGTCGGCGGGCATCGCGACGGGCTGGCGGTCCATCACCTCGGCGACTGTGAGGTGGCGCGCCTCGCCGAGGTACTGCTCCTGAAAGCGCGCGGCGCTGGCCGTCTGCGAGAGCGACCAACCCATGAACATGAAGAGCACCCCGGCGATCACGAGGTTCTGGAGCAGGAACAACACCCCGACAAGGATCATCGCCCAGCCGAACCAACGCCCGATCATGGCGCTGATCATCGTCCCGCTGCGCTCGCTGCCGGTCAGCGCCCAGATCGCCGCGCGCGCGATACGACCGCCGTCGAGCGGGTAGGCCGGTATGAGGTTGAAGAGCAGCAGGAAGACGTTGATCCAGCCCAGCGTGGTCAGCGCGAAGATCGTCGGATCGAGCCCCTGCTCATAGAACAGCGGTCGCAGTTCTTCGAGCGGCCCTTCGTGCAGCGCAAAGGCCCCGCCAAGCAGCGCCGCGGCCAGCAACAGCGTCACGGCCGGGCCGGCCGCGGCGACCCGGAACTCAACGCCGGGGCTGTTGGGCTCGCGGTCCATGCGGGCAAGTCCGCCCAGCAGCCAGAGGTCGATACCGAGGATTCCGATGCCGTTGCGCCTGGCCACGAAGGCGTGGCCGAACTCGTGCAGGATGATCGAGCCGAAGAACGCGAAGGCGACGACGACGCCGTAGACGAAGGCGCGGTTCTGCTCGTCCGCGCCCAGCATCTGCTGATAGTCGCCGACCATCACGAACATCACGTAGCCGAGCGCGATGAGCCAGCTCCAGTCGGCCGAGACCTGGATTCCGAAGGCACGAAAGAGCTGGAGGTTTCTGCCGCCGCCGAACATGTCGGCATTGTGTCAGGCAGCGAAACCGTCGTGTGCCGCTCTGTGTTTGAGTCTTTACCTGAGCTGCGGCGGGCGGCGGGGAGCCGGCCGACCTGCATGGGCTCGCGTCCGCGACCGCCGAGATGAGAAGAAGATGACACTGACGAAGAGACTGCTCACACCCCTGCTTGCCGCGGCTGCCCTTGCCCTGGCCGCCCTGGCCGCCGCGCCCGCCGTCGCGCCGGCCGCCGCCTGCAGCGATGACACCAGCAAGTTCAGCGCCGTCGGCGTCGACGCCGTCGCCGCCGCGGTCGTCTGCCTGACCAACGTCGAGCGCACCGCTCGTGGACTTGCAGCGCTGCGCAGCGACAGCCATCTGGCCGCGGCCGCCCGCGCACACAGCCGCGAGATGGCCCGCTACAGCTTCTTCAGCCACACCGGCCGCAACGGCTCAAGCGTCGCCGAGCGCGTGATTGCAGCCGGCTACGACTACCGCACCGCCGGCGAGAAC
>JBIQMF010000066.1:0-7904 GCA_044463545.1 Solirubrobacterales bacterium | reverse complement strand
GCAGCATCACGAGCGGGCTGCGACGCGTGATCAGACCGGCGGCGCCGATCGCGAAGATCACGGCGCCGAGCGAGACGTACCAGGTGATGCTCATCGCTCCTGGCGCTCCTCTCCGATCAGCGCCTGCTCGTCGTCTGCATCGGTGCGCGGTTCAAGGCCGCGGCGGCGACTGGCCAGCGCGACGGCGGCGATGGCGACGACGGTCAGCAGGAAGGATGCGAGCTCAAAGGGCAGCAGGTAGTTGCCCAGCAGCAGGTCGCCGATCTGCTCGGGCGTGCCGTAGACGGCCTCGTCGACGCGACGGCCGGTGCTCTCGAGCAGCTTCACGGCGCTCCCGGCGATGGCGACGGCCAGCACGATGAGCAGCGAACCGGCGGCGATCAGGCTGAGCAGCCCCGGGGCGCTGCGACCGCCGAGGTCGGGCTCGTCGGCTCCTCCGACGTAGGAGACGACGAAGACGTACAGCACCATCACGGCACCGGCGTAGACGATCAACTGGGCCGCCGCCAGGAACTGCGCCGAGAGCAGGAGGAAGAGCACGGCCAAGGCGAAGAGATGGCAGACGAGCGCCAGCACACTGAAGAAGGGGTTTCTCAGCGTGACCACGGCGACGGCACCGCCGATCGCTCCCGCGGCGGCGAGAAAGAAGAGGATCGCCTCCATTGCTACTCGCCTTCCCCCCTCAGAGGCGTGCGCTCGGCCGGCTCGGCCAGCAGCATCTCCTTCGTGAAGATGAGGTCCGAACGGTTGTAGTCGGCGAGCTCGAAGTCGTGGCCCAGCGTGATGGCGTCGAACGGGCAGGCGATCTCGCAGTAGCCACAGAAGATGCAGCGCGCGAGGTTGATCTCGTAGACGGCGGCGTAGCGCTCGCCGGCGCTGGTCGGGTTGTCGGGGTCGTTGTCGGCGGCGACCACGCGGATGCAGTCGGCCGGGCAGGCGGCCGCGCACAGTGAGCAGCCGACGCACTTCTCGAGCCCCGCCACGCCGGGTGCATCGCCCTCGAAGGTGT
This sequence comes from Solirubrobacterales bacterium, assembly GCA_044463545.1. GTDB lineage: Bacteria > Actinomycetota > Thermoleophilia > Solirubrobacterales > JACPNS01 > JACPNS01. The sequence continues at coordinate 6,895 of JBIQMF010000066.1, read as the reverse complement.
GCAGCTTGTGGCGCCCGCGGAAGCGCGGATAGACCGGGGTCTTCTCTTCCGGATACTGGATCGTGACGGGCCCCTCGATGAGGCGCGACAGCGTTGTCTTGAGACCGCGCAGCGTCTCGCCGAAGGCGCGGTAGGCACCGGCGGCGCCGCCGGGGTCAGGACCGCGCACGACTTCGACGACGTCGGCGCCGGGGTCGTAGATCTTGGCCGCAGGCAGGCTCACAGTGCCACCACCGTCGCAGTCACGAGCATGTTCAGAACCGCGACCGGGATCAGGATCTTCCAACCCAGACCCATCAACTGGTCGTAGCGCAGGCGCGGCAGCGTCGCGCGCACCCACATGAAGAGGACGAGGAAGAGGAAGATCTTCAGCAGCACCCAGATCGGCCCGAGCCAGTCGGGACCGGGTCCGTGCCAGCCGCCCAGGAACATCGTCACACCGATGCCGCTGAGCACGATCATGTTCATGTACTCGGCCAGCATGAAGCTGGCAAAGCGCAGCCCGCCGTACTCGGTCTGGAATCCGGCGACGATCTCGGCGTCGGCCTCAACGAGGTCGAAGGGCGCGCGGTTGGTTTCGGCGAAGGCGGCAACAAGAAAGACGAGGAAGGCCACGAACTGCGGCACGATGAACCACGTACCCGACTGCGCCTCGACGATCTCGGTGAGCGACAGTGAGCCCGTCAGCATCACGACCCCCAGCAGCGAGATTCCTGCCGCCAGCTCGTAGCTGATGAGCTGCGCCGCAGAGCGCATCGAACCGAGGAACGAGTACTTGCTGCCCGATGCCCAACCGCCCAGCATGAGGCCGTAGAAGGAGACGGCGCCGAAGGCGAAGGCGTAGAGGATGCCGATCGAGACGTCGATTCCGTAGAGCGTGTAGTCGGCACCGAAGAGGCCGTCCTCGACGGTGTTGCCGAAGGGCACGATGGCAATCGTGGCGATCGCCGTCAGCAGCGAGATGGCCGGTGCCAACACGAAGATCCACTTGCTGGCGTTGCGCGGGGAGAAGTCCTCCTTGGCCGCCAGCTTGACGATGTCGACCAGCGGCTGGAACATGCCGAAGGGGCCGACGCGGTTTGGGCCGTAGCGGCCCTGGAAGCGCCCAAGCACCTTGCGTTCGACCAGCAACACGCCGGGAATCATGTTGAAGACAACAAGAAAGATCAGCAGCGAGACGATCAGCTGCGCCCAGACCGAAACCTCGAAACCGACCGTCGCCAGCGGCGTCATGCGAGCACCTCGACAAGTTCAGGTGCCCCGGCAAGCGCGCCGCGCACGGCGTCGTCGCGCGAGTCAAGCAGGAAGGCCGTGCCGCTGGGGACGGCGTCGCGCAGCTGGGCCACGGCCGTCAGCTCGCCGGAGTCCGTGCGCAGCCTGACCTCCTGGCCGCTGGCAAGACCGAGGCGCTCACCGTCGGCCGGCGAGAGTTCGATGCGTGTGCGCGAGACGAGCTGCGCGAGTGTCGCCGCGTTGGCGACCTCGGGTCCGCCCCAGATCGAACGGAAGCTGCCCAGCGCCAGCTTGTCGTCGCCGGAAGCGGGCTGCGCAGCCTGCGGCAGATCGAGCGCGAAGTCTGCGGGCAGGTCGACGGCGCGCAGGTTCGTGGCGGCCGCGCGCTCCTGCCAGCGCACGCCCGTTCCGCCGATCTCATCGGGCGTGATGCCGCGATAGATGGCGACGCCGTCGGCGATCTGCGCCGTCGCCTGGTGGACGACCTGGACCTTGAGGTCCGCGCCGAGACGCGCGGAGAGTTGGGCGATCACCCACCAGCCGGGGTTGACCTCTGCGGCGCGCTCGACCGTCTGACGCAGGCGCTGGATGCGGCCGTCAGGGTGCGTCAGCGTGCCCTCCTTCTCGGGCCCGACTTCGAGCGGGAAGACGACGTCGGCGTGCTGTTCGACGGACGGCGTCTTCCAGCTGGCGAAGCTGACGACGGTGCCGACGCGCGCCAGCGCGGCCGACCAGTCCTCGGCGTAGGTGAAGTCTTCGACCGGGTCGACGCCGTGCAGCAGCAGGGTGTCGAGCTCGCCGGCCAGCAGCGCGTCGCCGGTGGCCCCGTCGACGCCAACCTCGCGCAGCCCGCGCGCGTTGGCGAAGGCCGGAATCTCGAGCGCGCCGGCGCCGGGCTTTTCGTGCGCCGAGAGTTGACCGAGCAGGTTGGCGACGGCCTCGGCCGGCACATCGCCGCCCCAGACGACGGCGGGGCGCTCGGCCGACGCGAGGAAGTCACGCACGGATTCGAGTGACGCCGCGTCGATTCCGGTCGGCGCGTAGCGGATCGTCTGCTCGGCCTTCGCGTCGAGCGCGCTGGGCCGCGCCGAGGCGACGGCCAGCCGTGCGCCGTGACGCGTCACGGCCTTGCGCACGCGCAGGTCGATCACGGGCATGGCGTCGATCGGCTCGACGCCCAGCACGACTATGGCGTCGGCCCATTCAAGGTCGGGGATCGTCAACTGGTTGGCCGGCTGGTCGAGCACCAGTTGGACCTCACGCGCGCGTTGCTGCGGCGCCGCCCCCACGAGCTTCGAGCCGACGCCTTCGACGAACATCCGCCGCAGCAGCCAGCCCTCTTCGTTGGTCGTCGCGCCGGCGGCCAGGGCACCGGCACGCGGCCCGGCGTCGCGCAGTGCACGTGCGGTGCGCTCGAGCGCGTCCTCCCAGGTCGTCGGCACGAGCTGGCCGTCCTTGCGGATGAGCGGCTCGGTGATGCGCGCGTCGCTCTCCCAGGCCTGGTGGGCGAAGCGACCACGGTCGCACAGCCAGCCGTCGTCGACGGCACTGTTGTCGCGCGCCAGCACGCGCATGACCTTGTCGTCGCGCACCGTGTAGCTGACGTTGCACTGGCCCGGGCACATGCTGCAGACCGATCCGCCCTGCTCGATGTCCCAGGGGCGCGCGCGGAAGCGGTAGGCGCGGCTGGTCAGGGCGCCGACGGGGCAGAGCTCGATGATGTTGCCGCTGAAGGGCGCGATGTACTGCGTGCCGTCGAAGGTGCCGACGTGGGTGTCGTAGCCGCGCTCGAGCAGCACCAGTTGGTAGTCCTCGGAGACCTCCTGGCTGAAGCGCACGCAGCGGTAACAGAGGATGCAGCGCTCGCGGTCGATTGCGATCGACGGGCTCAGCGCGACGGGCTTCTCGAAGTGGCGCTTGGGCTCGGCCAGGCGGCTCTCGCCGCGACCCCAGCCGTAGGAGATGTCCTGCAGCGGGCACTCGCCGCCCTTGTCGCAGACAGGGCAGTCGAGCGGGTGGTTGACGAGCAGGAACTCGACCACGGCGTTCTGCGCCTCGATCACGCGCGGCGACTTCGTTGAGACGGCCATACCGTCGCGCACCGGCGTGGAGCAGGCCGTCTGCAGCTTGGGGATCCCTTCAATCTCGACGAGGCACATGCGGCAGGCGCCGACCGGCGCGCCGAGCTTCGGCTCGTAACAGAAGACGGGAATCTCGACACCGCCGTACTTGGCCGCGTCGACGAGCATGATGCCCTCGGGTGCCAGCACCTCGGCGCCGTCGATCGTGAAGGAGATCGTGGCGCGTTCGGGTTCGCCGACGGGGCGACTCGAGTAGCCGGGCGGCAGCGCGTCGACGACCGTGGCGTTCGAGCGGTACTGCAGCTTCGGCTGCTCGACGGCCACCGCGGCTTCGGGCCCGGTCACGTTCTCGGTGTCGAGCTGCGAGCTCGACGGCGGCAGATTCTGGCGATCGCTCATGCGCCTGCGAGCTCCGTGAGGTCCAGTTCGTCGGCCAACGTCGCGTCGTCGAGTGGCGTGCGCTGGGCTCGCGCCGACTCGATGTGGGCCTCAAATTCGGGGCGGAACTTCTTCACCATGCTGCTGACGGGCATCGCCATGGCGTCGCCGAGCGGGCAGAGGCAGTTGCCCAGGATCTGGCCGCAGACGCTCTCGATGATGTCGAGGTCCATCGGTGTTGCCAGGCCGTCAGAGACACGCTGCAGCATCTTCGTCGTCCAACTCGTGCCCTCGCGGCAGGGCGTGCACTTGCCGCAGGACTCGTGCTTGTAGAAGCGCGCAGTGCGCAGGCAGACATCGACGATCGAGGCCTCGTCGTCGACGACGATGATGGCGCCGGAGCCCAGCATCGAGCCCGCCGCAGCGATTGAGTCGAAGTCGTAGGCGATGTCGAGGTCGTCGGGCGTCAACACCGGCGAGGACGATCCGCCCGGGAACCAGGCCTTGATCGAACGACCGGGCAGCGGACCGCCGGCGATGTCGTAGATGATCTCGCGCGCCGGTGTGCCGAGCACGATCTCGTAGTTGCCGGGGCGCTGCACGCAGCCGCTGATCGAGACGAGCTTCGTGCCGGTCGACTTCTCGGTGCCGATGCGCGCGTACTCCTCGCCGCCCATCTTCGTGATCAGCGGGACGTTCGAAAGCGTCTCGACGTTGTTGATCAGCGTCGGCCCCTGGTAGAGGCCGGCGTTGGCCGGGAAGGGCGGCTTGAGGCGCGGGTTGCCGCGCTTGCCCTCGAGCGAATCGAGCAATGCGGTCTCTTCGCCGCAGATGTAGGCACCGGCGCCGCGGTGCACGGCCAACGAGATCGAGACGCGGCTGCCGAGGATGTTCTCACCGGCGAGGCCGGCCGCGTACGCCTCTTCGATGGCCGCCTCGAGCACGTCGGCCTGGTGCTCGTACTCGCCGCGGATGTAGACGAAGGCCTTGTTGATGCCGGCCGCGTAGCTGGCGATCAGCATGCCCTCGAGCAGGAGGTGCGGATTCTTCTGCATCAGCTCGCGGTCCTTGAAGGTGCCGGGCTCGGATTCGTCGGCGTTGCAGCAGAGGTACTTGTCCATCTCACCCTTGGGCAGAAAACCGGCCTTCGTACCCATCGCAAAGCCCGCGCCGCCGCGGCCACGCAGACCCGACGCCTGCAGTTCGGCCAGCACCTGTTCGGGCTCAAGGTCCGCCAGCACGCGGCGCAGCTCGGCGTAGCCGCCACGCTGCTCGTAGACGGCCAGCGTGTTGAGGTTGGGCTCGTCGATCCCGTCGAAGAGCAACTGCTCGGGCGCGGCCATCAGCGACCACCTCCACCGCTCACGTCGTAGCCCTCGACGCGTCCGCCGCTCTGCCACAGCGTCGCCGACAGCGGGCGGCGCGAGAGCTGCTTCTCGGCCAGCACTTCGCGGCCGGCGCGGATGTCCTCCACGAGCTGCTTGGCGTCGGCGACGCTCAAGGGGCCGACGTACTTGCCGTCGACGCTGGCCATCGGCGCGATGTCACAGGCACCGAGACACTCGAAGTTGCGCAGGAAGATGCCGTCCTCGGAGGTGCCGCCGTTCTTCACGCCGACGACGCGCTCGAGTTCTTCGAGCACCTGATCGGCGCCGCGCAACATGCAGGAGATGTTCGTGCACATGTAGATCGTGTGCGTCCCCGACGGCTCGAGCTCGAACATGTCGTAGAAGGTTGCAACCGAGACGAGGCGCGCCGGCGTCAGGCGCATCACCGCGGCGACCTGCCTGATCGCCTCGGGCGAGAGCCAGCCGTGGTGGCGCTGGGCCTGCATGAGGCAGGGGATGATGGCCGAGTTGGCGTCGGGGTAGCGCTGCATGCGCTCTTCGATCCAGGACTTCAACTCGGCCGGGACCTCGACGTCTGCCAGCTGCGGCACCTCTTCAAAGCGTGGGGCGTCCGCGAACGCGGTGTCGGGGAGACGCGCGCTGTCGGCGGCGCCTGAGGCGTCCGCGAGCTGCTGCGCAGCGTCGGTGCCCTGCGCTGCGATGGCGGCGTCCTTGCCGTGCAGCTCGCTCATCGGTCGATACCTCCGAGGATCGGATCGAGCATCGCCAGCGTGGCGATGAGGTCGGCGAGGTAGGTGTCCTTGGCCATGTCTGAGAGTCCCTGCAGGTTGACGAAGCTGGGCTCACGCATGTGCACGCGCGCCGGTTTGGCCGAGCCGTCCGAGACGATGAAGCAGCCCAGCTCGCCGCGCGGTGATTCGATCGGCACGTAGGTCTCGCCCTCGGGAACGCGCATGCCCTCGGTGACGAGCTTGAAGTGGTGGATCAGCGCCTCCATGCTGGTGGCCAATTCGTGGCGCGGCGGCAGCGCGACCTTGCGGTTGCTCGTCATGTAGGGGCCCTCGGGCAGACCGTCGAGCACCTGCTCGATGATCCGGCATGATTCGAGCACCTCGGTCAACCTGACCTTGTAGCGGTCGTAGTTGTCACCGACGGTTCCGACGGGGATCTTGAAGTCGAACTTGTCGTAGGAGGAGTAGGGAGCGGCCTTCCTCAGGTCCCAGGGGTTGCCGGTGGCGCGCAGCAGCGGGCCGGTCACTCCCAGCTCGAGCAGGCGCTCTTCGGGGACGGCGGCGACGCCCTTCATGCGCTGCAGAAAGATCTCGTTCTTGTCCAGCAGGTCGGCGAACTGCGCAACGCGCGCAGGCATCTGGCGCACCCATTTGTGCACCTGCTCGACGAACCCCAGCGGGATGTCCTCGATCACGCCGCCGATCTGGATGAAGCGCGGGTGCATGCGCTGGCCGGACGACATCTCGAAGAGGTCGAGCACGTTGTCGCGCTCGCGGAAGCAGTACCAGAACATCGAGATGGCGCCGAGATCGAGCGCGCTCGTGCCCAGCCAGACCATGTGGCTGTGGATGCGGCACATCTCGAGGTGCAGCACGCGCAGCCACTGGGCGCGCTCAGGAACCTCTTCTTCGAGCAGCTTCTCGACGGCCATGCAGTAGGCGAGGCCGTTGAAGTAGTAGGAGACATAGTCCATCCGCTCGACGAGCGGGATGACCTTCCACCAGGGCTTGTCCTCGCAGTTCTTCTCGATCCCGGTGTGCACGTAACCGACCAGCGGGATCGCCGACTTCACGAGCTCGCCCTCGAGCGTGGTGATGAGGCGCAGCACGCCGTGGGTTGCCG
>JBIQMF010000065.1:0-7942 GCA_044463545.1 Solirubrobacterales bacterium | reverse complement strand
CACGGCGACAGGGACCTCGCCGAGCGACTCGAGCAGCTCTGGGTCTTTCTCGAGGATCTGCATGATCTTGATCGCAGCCGCAAGGCCGGCGGGGCCACCACCGACGATCGCGATTCCGACCTCGATCCGCTCATCCACCGGGTCTGTTGGAGCGCCGACGTACTCCGCCACCTGATCAACAGGTGGCGGAAAGTCGGACGGTTTGACGCCGTGACCGGACATAGGGCTAACCCTTCTTGGCCTTGATGGCCTCGGTCAGCTTCGGCGCGATGGCGTGCAGGTCGCCAACGACTCCGAGGTCGCTGAACTCGAAGATCGGCGCGTTCGGGTCCTTGTTGATCGCGACGATCGTGTCGGAGTTCTGCATACCGACCTTGTGCTGGATGGCACCGGAGATTCCCAGCGCCAGGTACAGCTTCGGCGCGACGGTCTTACCGGTCTGACCGATCTGACCGGCGTAGGGGAACCAGCCGGCGTCGACCACGGCACGCGTGGCGGCGACGGCGCCACCCAGGGCACCTGCCAGGTCGTCGGCGAGCGAGAAGTTCGCCGCCTCGCCGAGTCCGCGGCCACCGGCCACGAGCACGTCGGCGTCTTCGATGTTGACGTCGGCGCCTTCCTGGACACCGCGCTCGACGAGCTTCGCGCGCAGCGAGAAGTCGTTGAACTCGACGTCGACCGCAACGACCTCGCCGGCAGCGCCGACGCCGTCGTTGGGCTCAAAGGCGTTGGTACGCGCAACTGCGACACCGCCACCGGGGTAACCGACGTCGACGATCTTCGAGTCCTGCAGCACCGGACGCGAGACGACGAGCTTGTCGCCGTCGAGCTTGATGTCGGTGGCCTCGGCGGTGACGCCCCAGCCCAGACGGGCGGCGACGCCGGCACCGATCTCAAAGCCGAGCAGTCCGCCTCCGAAGAGCGCGTAGTTGATGCCGTTCTCGCCGGCGATCTTCTCGATCGCGTCGACGACAGGAGCAGCAACGCCCTCAGGGCCGTTGACCTTGTAGACCTTCGCGGCGCCGTACTTGCCGAGCTCGGCCAGCTTGCCGTCGTCGAAGTTCTCGCCGACGACAACTGCCGAGGCTTCGCCGATCGAGGCTGCCTTGGAGATCGCACCGAGCGAGTTCTTGTTGAATTCGCCGTCCTTTGAGAGGACGTACACGAGGATGCCTGCCATTTAGATCAGCTTCCTTTCTTCGAGGAAGGACACGATGCGTGCGACGGTGGCGTCGACGTCTGCGTCGGCGTCCTCGATCAGCTCGCCCGACTCCTTGGCCGGCGGCGGGTTGATCGCGAGCACCTCAGTCTTGCTGCCGGCAGCACCGACCAGACCTGCGTCGATTCCGACGTCGCCAGCCGACTTCTTGTCGATCGGCTTCTTCTTGGCGCCCATGATGTCCTTGAGCGACGGGTAGCGCGGCTCGTTGAGCGCGTCACCGACTGAGAGGACTGCGGGCAGGTCGACCTGGACGGTGTCGTAGCCGTACTCGGCCTGACGCTTGAGCGTCAGTGAGTTGCCCTCGAGCTTGAGGTCGACGACCTGGGTCAGGGCGGGAACCTTGAGGTGGTCGGCGATGACTGCGCCGACCGAGTAGTTCTCGCCGTCGTCCGACTGCTGTCCGAGCAGGACGAGGTCGGGGTTCTCGGTCTCGAGCACCTTGGCCAGTGCGTAACCGGTGGCGTTGACGTCGGAGCCCGCGAGGGCCTCGTCGGTCAGCTGGATCGAGCGGGTAGCGCCCTGTGACGCGGCCTTCTGAAGGACGCGCTCAGAGCCCTCGGGGCCCATCGTGATTGCGACGATCTCATCGACCGGAGCGCCGCCCTCTTTGAGCTGCACCGCGGCCTCGAGGGCGTGCGTGTCGAATGGGTTGAGGTTCTTCTCGCCGCTGCGGTCGAGGCGCTTCGTTGATTCATCGAGGCGCTTTTCGACTGCGGCGTCCGGAACCTCCTTGACAAGGACGGCGATCTTCAAGATGTCCTCCTGGTAGGGGTTCGGCCGTTGCTGTGCACGGACGTGTTGATGGTCATGACTGCTTGGTGAATCATGGGCTGCGAATTCAAGCCCCAAGGGAGCTCTCGTTGTGGCAAGAAAGCTTGGGTCGCGTTCAGGTCGAAACCCGATACGCGCGGTAGAACGGTAGCGGATGAACCGAGCTTCATCCGGCCCTGCGCCGAACGGAAACTCGGTATCTGCTTCCGCTAAGTGACTCAATAGTTACTTAGCACCAGTTGATTCTACAGGCTTTCGCGACGGCCGTCCGGAATTTGACCTCAGCGCCGGTCGCCGTCGTCCTTGTCCTCGTCGTCACTCCATGCGCCGACCTTCCACAGCGGGTCCCCCGGCGCGGGCTCACCGGGCAGGACCGGAGCCTGGCCGCGCGTCTTGATCAGCGAACCTGCGATCGAGGCACCGGCGATCACGGCGATGCCCAGCAGCGATGCCCAGGTCGGGATGTGCACGAAGTCGTGGCCGATCATCTTGAGGCCGACGAAGATCAACACCACGGCCAGGCCGTACTGCAGGTAGACGAAGCGGTCCATCGCGTCGGCCAGCAGGAAGTAGAGCGCGCGCATGCCGAGGATGGCGAAGGCGTTGCTGCTGTAGATGATGAATTTGTCGTGGGAGATGGCCAGCACCGCCGGGATCGAGTCGATCGCGAAGATCAGGTCGGTGAAGGCGACGACGAGGATGGCCGCCGCAAGCGGCGTCGCCACCCAGCGCCCGAAGATGCCCCTCTCCCCGGGCTTGCGACCCTGCTCGAACTCCTCGTGCGCGCCGATGTCTTCGGGGCGGATGAAGTAGCGATCGTCGTGGTACTCGTGACTGACCGGCATCGCGCGGCGCATCGCACGCAGCGCGACGTTCTTCGAAGGGTCGGTCTCGCCGACGTCGTGCGTCGCCATGCGCACACCCGTGAGGAAGAGCAGCAGCCCGAAGAGGTAGAGGATCCAGTCGTAGCGTTGCACCAGCTCAACGCCGGCGAAGATGAAGACGCCGCGCATCACGAGCGCCATCACGATGCCCCAGAAGAGCACGCCGTTCTGGAGTTTGGCCGGGACCTTGAAATAGGCGAAGACGACGGCGAAGACAAAGACGTTGTCGACCGAGAGCGCGCGCTCGAGCAGGTAGCCGCCGTAGTACTGCGTGGCAGCCTCGCCGTTCAGCTGCCAGAGCACGATGAGGCCGAAGCCGAGGCCGACAGCGGCCCAGAAGATGTTTGCCCAGATCGCCTCCTTGAGCTCGACGCGGTGCGCACCGCGGTGCATCACGAACATGTCGAGATAGAGGAAGAAGGCGACGATCAGCGCGAAGCCGATCCAGAGCCACGGCGGTGCGTCGGGTACCGGCGCGATGTTGCCGGGGTTGGCTGCGAGAGGAATCGTCATGGGGCCGGCAGAGAGTACGCGCCGGGGCGGCAGCTCAGCCCAGCAGTTCCGTGACGCGGTCGAACGGGCGGCAGAGCACAGCGCGTCCGCCGCGTTCGGCGATCGGCCGCTGGATCAGGCCGGGGTGCTCTGCCATCAGCTCGATCAGCGCAAGATCCGAGTGTTCTGAGTCCTTCAGCGCCAGTTCTTTGTAGAGCGGGTCCTTCGTGCGCAGCAGTTCGCGCGGCGCGATCCCCATCTTGTCCAGCAGCTCGGCGATCTTGGCCGCCGACAGTGGCTTGATGAAGTAGTTGACGTCTTCGAACTCGACGCCGTGCTCGCGCAGCAGCGCCAGAGTCTTGCGACAGGTCGTGCAGGTCGGCTTCTCGTAGATCGTCAGTTGGTCGGACACAGTCGCCAGGAGCCTACCGACGATTGCTCGATCAACGCAGCTTGAGCTGGAAGGTCTGCTCGTCCTGCTCAAACTCTGAGCGTCTCATCATCACGCGCACATCCCACTCTCCCCCGCCCAGAAACTGCGCGTGCTGGTCGACGAAGTGGCCGGGACCGGCCGTCTTGACGGCAAGCTCGATCGGCCCGAGCTGGGGCTGTCTGCGCGTGATCGTCACCTTGAGATCCTTGAAGTCTGTGAACTGTCGCCCGCCGGCTGCGTCGGTCAGGTAGAGGTGGACCTGGTTGGCGCCGGGCTTCGCCGGGTCGATCACGAGTTGCAGCTGCGCCGGTCCGAGCTGGCGCTCGGCGACGAAGATTCCCTGTCCGGCAGCACTGGGCGGGGCGAAGCCGACGAGCGCCGCGGCCAACGCGACGGCGACAGCGGTGAAAACCGTCTCGGTGATCAGCGCGCGGCGCAGCAGCCGACCGGCCTGACCCGGAGGCGAGTCCTGCGCGGCCGCGATGCGCAGTCCCGGCAGCGCCTTCTGGCGGTTCAACGCGGCGGCCGCGAGCGCCAGCACGAGCGCGCCGATCTTCAGCAGCACCGTCCGCCCCCAGGCCGTGTCGATGAGCTCCCGTGGGGTTTCGATCTGCACCAGCACCTGGATCACCCCGCTCAGCGCCAGGACCCCGACGGCGATCATGGCCATCAGCGAGAAGCGGTCGAAGATGGCTGTGAGCAGCCGCGTGCGCGAACTGCGACCGAGCCTGGCGGTGGCCTTGGGCAGCGCCAGCACCGAGGCGAGGATGCCGCCGACCCACAGCGTCATCGCCAGCACGTGCAGCAGGTCGACCGGGACCAGAAGCCACGCGGGCTGCGTGACCGCCGCGTGACCGATCAACCCGGGCGTCTGTGCCACCAGCAGGCCCAGCGCGAGCAACTGGATCGCATGCTGGCGCGACTCGCGCCTGCGCCACAGCAGCCAGACGCCGCAGGCGGCCAGCCACAGCAGCAGGCGCGCCAGCATCCAGCCGCCGCTGCGTGTGCCCAAGACCTCAGAGATGGCATCGGGATTGAGCGCGGCAAAGAAGCTCTCGCCGGTGGCCACAGCAGCCTGGAAGACGATTGCCAACGCCGCGGAGATGACACCGGCGGCGAGGCCGACCGCCTCGATCCGACCGGCCCGCTGGGCGAAGGCCTCGGCGGCGCCGCGCGAGTCAAACTGCTGCAGCGCCGGCGTGAAGATGAAGGCGGCAAAGAAGGCGACCCCGAAGAGCAGACAGAGCGCGGCGTAGCCGGCGAAGCGCACTATGCCGTAGGCGAAGTTCGTGAGCGGCGGCGTGCGGCTGGCCTCGAGGTACTCGCTGACCGACTTGACCGGGGCACGCGTCGGCTGGCCGACAGAAAAGGTGATGCCACCGGCGACGGGATGCGAGTCTGCCGAGACCACGCGGTAGGTCGCTGTGTAGACGCCGGCGGGCAGGCTCGCCGGCAGGCCGACGCCGATCGACTGCTCGCCGTCCGGGCGGATGAGCTCGCCGTCGTCCACGCGCTCGCCTGCGCCGTCATACACACGCACCGCGCCGAAGGCGGCCTCGACGGCCTCGCTGAAGCGGAACTCGACGGCCTCGGGCGAGGTGCTGAGGCTGGCCCCGCGCTCGGGCGAGGTCGAGAGCAGCTGCGCGTGCGCGGCCGCCGACGCGGAGAAGAGCAGCAGCGCTGCCAGGCCCGCGAGCAGCGCCAGCGGCAGGCTGCGCCTGAGCGGGATGAGGCTGTGCGCACTCAGACTGTGCGGGGCCGTCACCACGCCTCCTTCGCCTCCGCTTCGTCGTCGGACTGCTCGGCATCAGGCGGCTCGGCGCCGCGGTTCTTGCGCCACCAGATCGCCCCGGCTGCGAGCACAAGCAGCAGGCAGCCGCCGAAGACGGCCGCCGAGGCCCAGGCTGGTACAGCTGAGACCCCGTTCCACCAGAGCGTGCCGGTGACCGCTCCCGGCTTGTCGCCGACGCTGATCGGCACGCGCCAGTCGAAGACCTTCGTGCGCTGACGCTCCTCGGCCAACTGTGGCGGCGGCTTGGGGCTCATCCAGTGGATGCGGTGGTCGTGCCAGGCCGCGCGGCCGTCGGTGCCGACCTGCTTCCACTTCGGCTTGGCCTTGGCGTCGGCCTGCTCGGGCAGGTCGACATTGGCGTAGGCATCCTCGTTGAGATAGTGCGCCGGAGAGTGTGTGTTGACCTCGACGATGCCGTCTTTGCGCAGCCGCAGGTAGGGCTCCTTGTCGTAGCCCTCGATCACCAGCGTGCGCCCCGAGCGGTTGACAGCCACGAGGTCGGCGCTGCCGGCGTCGATCGAGAACTCGAGGCCGTCAGTCTTCGGCGTCTGACCGGTCACGAGCGACTCGTAGTTGGTGCCGATCTCGTGCGCGGCCGCCGCCGGCGCCAGCAGCAGGAGTGCTGCCAGCGCCAGCAGGGCCAGACGGGTCACGCCGCGACGCGCGCGGCGCGACCCCACATGTTGCAGTTGCTCAGACACGGCGACGGCCGCTGACCACGGCGACCAGCCCGAGCAGCACGCCGAACGCACCGAGACCAAGGGCAATCCAGGTCGTCGTGCTCGTGGTGCTGTCGTCGTCTTCGGCGTCCTCGCCTGCGTCGCCGGCACCGTGGTGGCCGTCCTCGGCCGCCGTGACGGTCAGCGTCGGGGCCGGCTTGTCGGCGTCTGCCGCCTCGATCCAGCGCACGATCTCGCCGTCGCTGTAGGTCTGGATCGACGGAAACTCGAGCGGCTCGGCCGACTGCGCCGGCGTGCGGATCGAGAGACCGAAGTCCATGAACTGTCCGGGCGCGATGCCGTCACCGGTTGCCGTGAAGGTGACCGTGTCGGTCTCGCTGTCGGCAGTGCTGTGACCGGCCTCGACCGGCTCATCGAGCTTGCGCGTCTTGACCGTGACCTTCCAGCCCGGGGTGGGCTCGTAGCTCGTCGAGTAGACGCCGGCCGGGAACTTGACCTCAACCTTCGTCGTCGAAGCCGTGTCGCTCTCGTTGGGGACGCGCACGTCGACGCGCTTGTAGCTGTCGGCGGGAACCGTGTTCGGCTGCAGGGTGACGTGCGCCTGCGCGGCCACCGGGAGCAGCATCATCGCCGTGGCCACGGCCGCGACGAGCAGAAGCATTTGCTTTTTCACTTTTTCTCCGTTCGTTGTGGCGCGCCGGGCGCGCCAGTTGCATTACGTCAGGTCAGACGCAGCAGCGGAGGTGGTCGCATCGCCAGGCCGCTGGCGGCGATCCGGCCGATCAGGCTGATCGTGCGGCCAAGCGTTGGGGACGGTGCAGGCTCGCGTGAGCCGCCGGAGAGCTTGCGACGGCGGCGGTACTCGTGGATGCGGGCGATCAGGCGCTCGCCGGGGCGATAGCCCAGATACAGCAGAAAGGCAAGGATCGCGGCCGGCGCGAGCTCAAACGCGGCGCGCAGATCGAGCGCAGCGAGCGCCATGAAGCCAAGCAGCAGCAAAGCTGCCCGGGCCCCACGACGCTCGATCTGCGGCTCGATGAACATCGCTCAGTGCTGGTCAGTCACCAGCGACCTCAACCACGACGGCGTCGCCCTGGCCACCGCCGGAGCAGATGGCGGCGACGCCGAGGCCGCCACCGCGACGACGCAACTCGTTGACGAGCGTCGCGATGATGCGGGCGCCGGATGCGCCGATCGGGTGACCGATGGCCACTGCGCCACCGTTGACGTTGACCTTGTCCTCGTCGATCCCGAGCATGCGGATCGAGTTGATCGTGACCGAGGCGAAGGCCTCGTTGATCTCCCAGAGGTCGACGTCGGCGGGCGTCTTGCCGATCTTCTCGAGCGCAGCCTGCGAGGCCAGCGCCGGGGTCTTTGCAAGGTACGGGAAGTCATCGGCGATCGAGGCCTGGCTGAGGATCGTTGCCAGCGGCTTCTTGCCGTTCTTCTCGGCCCACTCGTCGCTGGCGACGACGATGGCACCGGCGCCGTCGTTGACGCCGGGGGCGTTGCCTGCCGTGTGCGTGCCGTCCTCCATGAAGATCGGCGGCAGCTTGGCCAGCGCCTCGAGCGTCGTGTCCGGACGGACCGACTCGTCGAGCTCGACGACGGTGTCGCCCTTGCGCCCCTTGACCGTGACGGGGACGATGTCCTCGGGCAGCTTGCCCT
>JBIQMF010000064.1:0-7972 GCA_044463545.1 Solirubrobacterales bacterium | reverse complement strand
ACCCGGTGATCCGCCGCGTCAAGAGCAGCGGCCGCGTCGTCGTGCTGGGCACCCAGCCCGAGCTCACGGGCGGTGCCCGCGAGGCCACGGCGCAGCGCGCCATCGAGGGCTTCACGCGCGCAATGGGTAAGGAGATCCGCAAGGGTTCGACCGTCAACCTCGTCTACGTCGCCCCCGGCGCCGAGGACCAGCTCGAGTCGACCGTGCGCTTCTTCGTCAGCCCGCGCTGCGCCTACGTCTCGGGGCAGGTTGCACGCATCACCACCTCGATCGGCGGCGAGGCCGGCGAGATCGACTGGAACATGCCGCTGGCCGGCAAGACTGCACTCGTGACCGGTGCCTCGCGTGGCATCGGCGCAGCCATCTCGGAAACCCTGGCGCGCGACGGTGCCCACGTCATCGGGCTCGACATTCCGCCGCTGAAGGACGACCTCGAGAAGCTGATGGCCAAGCTCGGCGGCTCCTCGATCGTCGAGGACATCACGGCCGTCGACGCCCCCAAGGTGATCGCCGACTTCCTTGACGAGCACCACAACGGCGTCGACATCGTCGTCCACAACGCCGGCGTCACGAAGGACAAGACGCTGGGCAAGATGGACGAGGACAAGTGGTCGGTGTTGATGGACATCAACCTCTCGTCCGAAGAGCGCATCAACGACGAACTGCTGGCGCGCAACCTGATCAAGGCCAACGGCCGCGTGATCTGCGTCTCGTCGATGAGCGGCATCGCCGGTGGCGCCGGCCAGACCAACTACTCATGCTCGAAGGCCGGAGTGATCGGCCTCGTGCAGTCCACCGCGCCCGAGTTCGCCAAGCACAGCGCGACGATCAACGCAGTGGCCCCGGGATTCATCGAGACACAGATGACGGCAGCGATGCCGATCGGCCCGCGCGAAGTGGGTCGCCGGATGAACTCGATGCAGCAGGGCGGTCTTCCCGTCGACGTCGCCGAGACGATCGCCTGGTACGCAAGCCCGGCCTCGACCGGCCTCACCGGCAACGTCGTGCGCGTCTGCGGTCAGATGCTGATCGGCGCATAGGAGGGACTCATGAGCAACGTTGAACTGGAGTCTGCGCCGGGTGCCGGTGGTCTCTATCTGAAGGCGGCCATCGGCATGACCCCGCTGGCCGGAACGCGCAAGAAGGAACTGCCGGGCACGGTCGTCTCGCTTGCGGCCCAGCCGGTTGACCTCGACAAGCTCGCGGCATTCGGCCGTGTCTGCGAGCACACGCTGACGGGCACGCTGCCCAGCATCTACTTCAACGTGCTCTCCATGCCGTTGCAGCTGAAGCTGATGACCGAGGGAGGCTTCCCCTTCCCGGTCATCGGCCTCGTGCACGTGCAGAACAAGATCCAGCAACACCGTCGCGTCGATGCGGCAGAGCCGCTGGGCCTTGCTGTGCGTGCCGAGAACCTGCGGCCGCACGCCAAGGGGCGTCAGTTCGATGTGATCTCGGAGGCGACGGTGGGCGATGAGCTCGTCGCCCGCGCCGTCAGCACCTACCTGAAGATGGGCAAGGGCGACGAGAGCGCAGCGCGCGACTTTGCCGACGGCGTCGATTTCGAGGCGTTGCCGCAGGCTTCGACCTGGTCGCTGGGTGGTGACCTCGGTCGCCGCTACGCGTCGGTCTCGGGTGACCGCAATCCGATCCACATGCACGACCTCACGGCCAAGCTGCTGGGCTTTCCCAGGGCGATCGCCCACGGTATGTGGACGAAGGCCCGCTCGCTGGCCGCCGTCGACAACAAGCTGCCCGATGCCTTCACGGTAGAGGTCGCCTTCAAGCGCCCGATCCAGCTGCCTTCGAAGGTGGGCTTCCACGTCGCCGAGGTCGAGGACGGCCTCAACTTCAGCGTTCGCAACGCCAAGAAGGGCACGCCGCACCTCGACGGCATCGTGCGCAGCTGAGGCCCACCGGCCTCAGAGTGCGACGACGAAGCTGCTGACGCGGTTGGGATCGCGGCTCGAAGTTCGAGCCGTGGTCAGCGCGATGTCGGCGGCCGTGACCAACTCATCGATCGTGCGGCCGTGCATGCCGTAGAGGGCGAATCCGGCGCTGGGGCGGATCTCGTCGCGCACCGGCAGCTCGCTCTCGGCCAGCATCTCGCGGATTGCTGCGACCAGCCTCTGCGCCAGTGCCCGGGCCGACTCGGCGTCCACGCCGGGCGCGACGACGGCGAACTCGTCGCCGCCCAGGCGTGCCACGCAGTCCTCGTCGCGCGAGGCGCGCGCCAGTGCCGCGGCGACTTCGGTGAGGAGTTGGTCGCTGACCGCGCGCCCGTGGTTGGCCGACACGACTTTGAAGTTGCCGAGGTCGACCATCACGACTGCCAGCGCGTCCCGGTCGCCGTAGCTCAGAGAGTCGAGCTCATCGGCCATGCGTTCTTCGAAGGCGCTGCGGCTGTAGGCACCGGCACGCGGATCAAGCGAGCGCAGTTGAGTCGTCAGCTTGTGCGCGCGCTCGATGTAGTAGCGGTTGTAGTAGAGCACCGCCAGCAGCACCAGTGAGATGATCACGCCGCCATAAACCGCGACGACGTCTGAGAGCGCCATCTTGACGTGCGTCGTGAACGGCATCGGGAGCACCACGACGATCGTCGAGACGACGGCGACGGGGATCACGCTGCGCAACGGCAGGAACCAGCCGATGTAGATGAGGATGAGCAGTTGGATCGGGAGCGCCGGGCTCGTCGCCCCGCCGGAGATGGCGATTGCAAGTGCCAGGGTCGCCGTGGCGAGGGCGACGTCAATCATCTGTCGGGCGAAGTCGGTGGCCGGCGGAACGAGGTAGATCACGATCCCGCTGACGAAGGCGAAAAGCGCGACGGCATTGACCAGCAGCTCGTTGTGTTCGACTGCGTCAGGCATCTGCATCGAGATCGCAACGCCGATCGCCGAGAGCACCCAGAAGGTCGAGAGGATGCGGTTCTGGTCGGAGCGGTTTGACCAGCGCAGGTGGTCCCAGCGCGTTGCGGTCGGCCGGGTGCGCGGCTCGCTGCTGGGTTTTGCGGGCTCGGCCGGTTCGGGCTTCTGCTGCCTGCGGTGCTGGCCGCTGCCGCGGTCGTGGCCCGCCTTTTCGAGATACATCGAACGCTCGGCGCTGCTCATCAGGTCGTCGATCGACATGCCACCGTCGCCCAGCGACGTACCGACGCTGGCGTTGATGTTGATGCCAGGGATGTTGAGGGCATCGACCGCACTCAGTGCGCTGCGGCGGTAGTGCGTGCTGAGCCTGCTGAGCTCGGCCTCGGTGCAGTCCGGCACGAGCACGCTGAATTCGTCGCTGCCGGTGCGGCAGACGATGTGGCCGGGCTCGGCGGCGCTGGACATGGCGCTGCCGACGGCCACCAGCAGCTGGTCGCCGACGCGATGTCCGCGCAGCATGTTGGCGGCGTGAAAGCCGTCGAGGTCGAGCAGCACAAGGCCGGTGCGGCGGTTGATGCGTTCGTTGCGGGCGTCGAGCAGTGCAGTCGCGCGACGCCGCATCATGCGGGTGTTGGGCAGTCCGGTGAGGCCGTCTGCAAAGCCGGCGTGCTCGGCCTCCTCGAGGGCGTTTGCGCGGTCCTTGTTGAGCACGTAGATGGAGTAGGCGACGGCCCACAGCACGACGATCAACAGCGTCATCTGCGACAGCAGATAGGGCGCCTCGGGCGTGCGGTAGTTGAGGTGGACGACGAGTCCGGCAAACCCGGTGACGAGCAGCATCGCCACGGTTGCCGCGGTCCGGCCGAGGAACTGCGCGCTGAAGATGGCGACGGCCACGACGGCGACGGTCATGCCGCCGAGCGCGCCGGGTCCGTAGAAGCTGAGCACGAAGTAGGTGACCAGCGCAGTCACACAGAAGACGAAGACGGCCTGGCTCGTGCGTTGGTCGTCGAGCCTGCGCAGCGCAGTCAGGTGGAAGACGACGATGCCTGCGCTGAGTGCGGCCAGGAGGTAACGGATCGAGGTGGGGAAGGGCGTCGAGAGGTTGGGGCTGAGCGTGCCGGCGGTCAAGGCGACGATCAGCGTGACCAACCACAGCAGCGTGCCGAGGTTGAGCATGAGGTCGCGCTGCGTGAACCGCTCGATCGTGTATTCGCGCTCGAAGACGTCGAGTTCGGCGTATTCGCGAGATGGCGTCCCGTTGAAGCGGCGCGAGCTGATCTCCTGGCGCCGTCGTTCCTGCGAAGTGGTCTCCACTGCGGCCACGATACCGGTTGCGCGTGACCGCCGGGGTTGGGCGGCGATGGTTCTGGGAGGACCTCGCGCGCCGGGATCTCGACGCCTCGGGGAGCGGACAGGGAGGGATTCGAACCCTCGAGACGAGTCAACCCCGCCTACACGCTTTCCAAGCGTGCGCGTTCAACCGCTCCGCCACCTGTCCAAGCGCGAGAGAGATTAGTGAGGCGGCGGGGAACTCCGCCGCAGCGCTGGATTGCCAAGTCGTGCGCGTTCAACCGCTCCGCCACCTGTCCAAGCGCGAGAGAGATTAGTGAGGCGGCAGGGGATCCCTGAAGCGGCGCTGTGTGACGGCGAGCACGCCAGGCTGCGCTCAGATCATGTTACATAGATCCATGTAACGGTTATCGGACGGTGGTGTTTCAACTCGCAACTGTCCCCACGCTCAAGCAGAAGGAGCTTCGATGAGCGCAATGTCAACAGAGCTTGATCGGCCGGCCACAAAGGAGCAGAGCGCTGCCGCAGAGATCGTCGACGGCGGCTTCGCACTGGCGCGTTTCGGCCAGGAAGCTTCGCTCGCAGCCGTGCGCGACTTCATCGACCAGGTCGACAGGGTGCTTCCGGTGCAGGGTGGTGACGACTCTCGTCGCCGCGCGTTGATCGACGGCGCCTTCAGCGTCGCCGACCGCGTCGCCGCGGCGCAACTGGCGGCCACCCGCAGCGTGATCCATCGCCCCAGCGTCCCGGTTGTCAACATCGCGCTCAAGGCCTTCGCCTTCGAGGACGTCCACGTCAACGTCGGCGTCAATGTGCCGACTGACGTCGCCGCACTGAAGCTCAACTGACGCACGGGCACGGCCCATGCACAGCGCCGGCCCCGCTCGGGGCCGGCGGTGCTGCACAACCTGGGGCAGGACTCAGTGACCGATCGTCACGCCCAGCCACATGATCACGAGCGAGAGCAGGAAGACGATGCCCTCAAGTGCGTGAGCGCGCGGCAGCTTCATGTGGACGCCGATGAGTACCAGCATGACGAGGAAGAGCGTCAGCTTGATGTTCAGCGTCGAGTCGCTCCAGAGGTTGAAGTGGCTCGCCATCGCGGCGCCGCTGGCAATCAGCACCCCGAACGCCACGGCAGTGCCGTAGCCGAAGCGACGCGCGGCGCTCAGCAGCTTTTCGCGGTTCTCGTCGCCACGCATCACGGGGACGACAACGGCGGCCATGAACAGCTGGCCCCCGACGAAGAAGCCCATCGCCAGCAGGTGCAGCCAGACAACAACGTTCCAGATATCCATGACCGGCGATTCTAGCCCGCACAAGTTGTGCCCATCAGGAGTAACTTTCTGCGAACGCCGATGGTCGATCTGATCCTCTACGCCATTCCGTTCTTCGTCGTGCTGCTGATCGCGGAGATCCTGCTGCTCAGGCACGCCCGTCACGACCCCGAGCACGAGAGCGAGGCTGTCGCCGCAGGGATCGACGGTCCGATCGGCTACGCCGCGCTCGACACCGGGACGTCGTTGTCGATGGGCATCGGCAATGTGATCATCAACACGGGCTGGAAGCTCGTCCAGGTCGCGGTGCTGGCGTGGCTGTATCTCAACGTTGCGCCCTTCCACTTCCCGGCCGACGCCTGGTGGACCTACGTGGCGCTGCTGCTGGCCGATGACTTCGCCTTCTACTGGTACCACCGCATCCATCACGAAGTCCGCTTCTTCTGGGCGCAGCACGTCGTCCACCACAGCAGTCAGCACTTCAACCTCTCGACGGCGCTGCGCCAGCCGTGGGTGTTGATGACCGAGCTGCCATTCTGGATTCCGCTGGCGTTGGCCGGGTTTTCACCGGCGATGATCGTCGGCATGCACGCCGTCAGTCTCATCTACCAGTACGGCATCCACACCGAGACGATCGACCGGCTGCCGCGGCCGGTCGAGCTCGTCTTCAACACGCCCAGCCACCACCGCGTCCACCACGGTTCAAACCCGCAGTACCTCGACCGCAACTACGGCGGGATTCTGATCATCTGGGACCGCCTCTTCGCAACGTTTGAGCCAGAGGACGAGCGCGTGCGGTACGGACTGACCAAGAACATCCACACCTTCAACCCGCTGAAGGTTGTCTCGCACGAGTGGATCGCGATCTGGCGGGACGTGCGCGCGGCCAAGAACTGGCGCGAGCGGGCCGGCTACGTGCTGCGCGGGCCTGGCTGGCAGCCCGAGAACGACGAGCCCGGCCAGCCCCGCCAGGAATCAGGCGCCTGAGGCGACCTCACGTAGCGGCACGATCGGCCACTCGCGCTCGCAGATCTCGTCCTTGCCCTGCGAGCGGAACCACTGCTCGAGTGACTCGGCCTGCTCGGCAGCCCAGGCGATCTGCGCATCGTGCAGTTCGGCCAGGTCCATCTGCAGCTCGGGATACTTCTGGCCCAGCCGCCAGGCCACGCGCGCCGCGGCGATGGCGTCGGCGTCTGCGGCGTGCGCGTCCTCCTCCGAGAGCACGACGTTGTAGACCTCACAGACGGCGGTCAGGGTGCGCTTGCCCTTGCGGTACTTCCAGAGCTGCTTGTCGATCACAAGTGGGTCGACGACGCGCACGGGATGACCACGCTCAGAGAGCGGCACGATGCCGTGGCGGCGCGCCTCGCGGTCGAGCATCGTCAGATCAAAGCGCGCATTGAAGGCGACGATCGGGACCCCGCGGGCGACCTCGGTGCCGAGCTTGTCGACGATCTCGGCGACGACCTCTGCGGCCGGCCGTCCTTCGGCACGCGCGCGCTCGGTGGTGACCCCGTGGACGCTGGCCGCGCCCGGCGGGATCTCGATCCCGGGGTCGGCAAGCCAGGAAGTGCTGTCCTCGTCCTGGCCGCCGCCGACAACACTCACTGTCGCCGTGACGATCCGGTCATTCTGCGGGTCGGTGCCCGTCGATTCGATGTCGAAGGCGGCCAGCCTTCCGTGGTGCCAGTTGTCGGGACTCATCACAGTCAAAGTAGCCGTGACGCAGGACACGCGACTGACATTTATGCTGGGTCGATGAGTGCTACTGACGTGACTCCCTTCATCTGGTTCGACGCCGACATCGGCGAGGTCTGCTCGTTCTATGAAGGGATCTTTGACGACTTTGAACTGGTGCGCGCGATGCGCAGCGATTCCGACGACGTCGTCGGCTTCACGGTGTCGCTGGGCGGGCACGAACTCTCGCTCTTCAACGGCGGCCCAGGAGCGCCGCACAGCAACGCCTTCTCGCTGATGGTCCATACGGACGATCAGGCGGAGACTGATCGCTTGTGGGATGCGCTGCGAGAGGGCGGGGGTGAAGAGCTCGCCTGCGGATGGCTGCAGGACCGCTACGGGATCCGCTGGCAGATCGTTCCGCGCAGGATGATGGAGATTCTCTCCGAGACCGAGACACCACCCAGAAAGCGCGCATTCGAAGCGATGCTGACGATGACAAAGCTCAACCACGCCGAGATCGAAGCGGCCTACAACGCCGAAAGCTGAGAACGGCTCAACCCAGGACCAGGGCCCAACGCAGCAGCCGCGCCCGATCCAAGCCCGTCCGACCCAACAAACCACGTGCCCGACAATGGTCTGGCGGGGTCACCCCGCCAGACCCCACAAACAAGCGGGACGTCGGACGGGGCAAGCCCGTCCGACCAATCAGAACAGCGTGCCCGTCCACGGTCTGGCGGGGTCACCCCGCCAGACCCCACAAACAAGCGGGACGTGGGACGGGGCAAGCCCGGCCCACCCATCAAAACAACAGAGAGGGGGGGGTTCGAAACCCCGAACGAGCTTACGCCCCTTTAA
>JBIQMF010000063.1:0-8001 GCA_044463545.1 Solirubrobacterales bacterium | reverse complement strand
CGCAACGCTTCGTCGACGTCGTGCAGGAGAGCGAGCTGACGCGGCGCTACGGCGTCGGCGCCAGCGCCGGCTTCGCCGTCTACCCGCAACACGGCACCACGCTCGACGACCTGATGCTGGTGGCAGACACTGCGCTGATGAGCATCAAGGAGTCCGGCAAGGGCCGCGCTCGGCTCGGCCAGCAGCCCTCGCTGAGCGGCAACTAGGCCGGCGGCTCGTACTGCTGCGGTGGCGGCGCCGAGGTGAGTTGCTGCGGCGGCGGTGCGGCGTGCGGCTGCGGCTGCGCGGCGGCCGATGGCGGCGCGGCGGCTCTGCGCTGGCGCTGGATAAGCCAGACGGCGAACGCGAACAGCATGAAGCCAGCGACACCGATGTAGGCGATCTTCTCGACCTGTGCGGCGATTGCCGTGTCGCGGTGCAGCAGTCCGTGGTGGTCGAGGATCGTCGTCCAGTCGTGCTCGCCGCCGCCGGCCAGCGGCAGCACCTGTGCGCGCGCATCGGCCATGTAGTAGGCGATGTAGTGGAAGTTCTCTGCGAGCCAGATGCCGGCGAAGGCGACCGAGAGTGCCGAGCGCTGGAACCAGAAGACGCCGAGGATCACACTGGGGACGAGCACCTGCATCCAAGTTCCGCCCCACCACTGCGGCCATTCGCCGAAGATCGCAAAGAAGGGATGGCCGAACTCGTGTACGACGAGGTTGAAGCTGTCGATCAGCGTCAAGAAACCGTCGTCGTCGGTCGCCATCCAGTTGATCATGAAGAGACCGAAGAGGATGATCGCGACGAGCCCCGCCGTGCTAACCGGCATCCAGCTCGTCCCGTCGGGTGTTTTTGGGCGTGGTGGCACTGCAGTAAATGATCGACACAAGGCAGCCTCATCACGAGCGCCCCGCCGCATTCGAACAGGATTGACGATCGATCGGTCAAAATACGCGCCATGAAACTCAAAGTCACACTCCTACTTGCACTCTTCGCACTGGCTGCATTCGCGGTCGGTTGCGGCGGAGGCGGCGCAACGCTCTCCGATGTCAACACCGATGTCCAGCAGCCGACCGAGCAGAGCGACGACTCGGGCGAGGCTGAAGAGACGAAGAGCTCGGGCAAGACCAAGCAGCCAACTGTCTCTGGTGAGCTCGGCGAGAAGCCCGAGATCAGCGACGCCTCCGGCGACCCGCCGGGTGAACTGGTGAAGAAGGACATCAAGGCCGGCTCCGGCAAGGCGGCCAAGGAAGGCGACACCGTCAAGGTCCAGTACGTCGGGCACAACTGGTCTGACAACAAGGAGTTCGACGCCTCCTGGGGCCGCGGGGATCCCTTCGAGTTCACGCTCGGCGAGGGGCAGGTCATCCAGGGCTGGGACCAGGGAGTCGTCGACATGAAGGAAGGTGGCCGTCGCCTGCTCATCATCCCGCCGGACCTCGGCTACGGCAACCAGGGCCAGGGCGAGATCCCGGCCAACGAGACGCTGATCTTTGTGGTCGACCTCGAGTCGATCGGCTGATCTGAACGCGCGGCTGGCGCAGCTCAGCCGCTCTCAAGCCCGAGGCGGTCCGACATCGTTCGGATCGCCTCCGGGTTCTCGTCGATCAGCGTGCAGTTGCGTCCGAGTTCTTTGCAGACCGCGCCCAGCGTGCCGCTGCCGGCGAAGAAGTCGAGGCAGTCGTCGCCCTCGTTCGTTGAGGCCAGCACCATTCGACGCACGATGCCCTCGGGCTTCTGGGTCGGGTAGCCGGTCTTCTCGCGGCCGGTCGTCGGCACGATCGTGTGCCACCAGACGTCGGTCGGCAGCTTGCCGCGCGCGGCCTTCTCGGGCGTGACGAGGCCCGGCGCCATGTAGGGCTCGCGGTCGACCTCGGAGGAGTCGAAGTGGTAGCGCGCGGCGTCCTTGACGTAGACGAGGATCGTGTCGTGCTTGGCCGGCCAACGACGCTTGGCGCGGGCCCCGTAGTCGTAGGCCCAGATGATCTCGTTGAGGAAGTTCTCGCGGCCGAAGATCTCGTCGAGCAGCAGCTTGCAGTAGTGCGCCTCGCGGTAATCGATATGGAAGTAGAGCGTGCCGCGCCGCGTCAGCAGACGGTGCGCGTGGCGCAGGCGCGGTTCGAGGAAGTCGAGGTAATCGGCAAACGTGTCGCGGTAGGAAGACTCGGCGAGCAGGCGGGTCGCGTAGCTCTGCCCGCCGAAGCCGACGCGGTCCCCCGTGTCGCTGCGCTCGGTCTCGAGCGTCCGCCGCCGCTGCACGCTGCCGGTGTTGAAGGGCGGATCGATGTAGATGAGTTGAAAGCTCTCGTCGGCGAACTGCGGCAGGAGCTCGAGGTTGTCGCCCTGGAGAATCTGGATCTTGGATTGCGCCACGGGGCAACGCTAGCCGCCGCGAGGGAGCCGCCGAATTCTCGTCTGCCGGTAGTCCTAGCTTTTCTGACGAGCAGTCTGATTCCCACCGAGCGCGGCCGAGAGGTCGACGGGGCACCGACGGCCGACCCACCACTCCCCCGACCCGGAGATCCGCGATGAAATCGATTCTGAAATCCACCCGCGCCAACGCCGTGCTGCTGAGCGCGCTCCTGGCACTGGCCGGCAGCGCAGCGTTCGCAGTCGCACGCGACGCCGTGACCGGCGCGCAGTCGACGACCTTCTACGCCTGCGTCACCAAGGAGTACAAGACGCTCAACCTCACGACCAGGAGCAAGCGCTGCCCCAAGGGTCAGAAGAAGATCTCGTGGAACGCCAAGGGTCGGGACGGCGCGCGCGGCCCGGCCGGACGCACGGGCGCAGCTGGCGCGCCCGGACTTGCCGGCGCTCCGGGAGCAGTCGGGGCTGCCGGGCCGGCTGGAGCACCGGGCGCCGCTGGCGCTGACGGTGTTGCAGGTCGTGACGGCGCCAACGGCGTGCGTGGTGCAACGGGCCCCGCCGGAGAGCCGGGCCCCAGGGGCGCGACAGGCCCGGCTGGTGCGGATGGAGTGGATGGAGCGGACGGCGAACGCGGTCCTTCCGGCTTCGTCGATGTCGTCACATTCAACGGATGGGTCCCGTCAATCGCAGGAGACATGGACACCTGGGTGTTCGCAGGCCCGACATCCACACTGACGATCTCGGCCGGCACGCGCCTGATCGGCGCGGCCACCCTCGCGCTCGGTCTGTCGGTGACGAACACTTCGACTGACATCGGCGTCGATCTCTGTTATCGCGCGGTCGGCGGCACTGCGACGACGAACTTCAGCCTGCACAATTTCATCGACGGCCGGCTGAGTGGCCAGCGGACGCCGATTTCGGCCACCGGCAGTGCCGAGCCGGGAGCAGGTACCTGGGAAGTGGGCGCCTGCGTCTGGAACTTCAGCGAGCTCGCGCTCGACGCCAATGACTACATGAACGGCTGGGTGGCTGCGGTCAAGAGCTCTTGACCGACCGGGCGCGCGCGGCTGCCAGTGCTTCGGCCGGCGCGCGCGCCTTGTCCATCGTCTCGGCGTACTCGGCGGCCGGATCCGAATCGGCGGTGACCGCACCCCCGGTGTGCAGAGAAATCTGTCGCCCCCGCTTGATGAGCGTACGAATGACGATGTTGAGGTCCATCGCACCGTCGTCGCCGATCCAGCCGATTGCGCCGCTGAAGATTCCACGCGGTGAGTGTTCGGCCTCGACGATCGCCTTCATCGCCTCGACCTTGGGCGCACCGGTCATCGATCCACCGGGAAAGCAGGCTGCGATCACCTGTGCGGGATGGACGCCGGGGGCGATCTGACCGCGCACGCTGGAGACGAGGTGGTGGACGCTGGCGTAGCTCTCGACGATGCAGAACTCGGGCACCTCGACGCTGCCGGTGAGGCAGATGCGCCCGAGGTCATTGCGCGCCAGGTCGACGATCATCGTGTTCTCGGCGCGGTCTTTGGGCGAGGCGGCCAGAGCCTCGGCCAGGCGCCGGTCTTCGGCCGGACTGGCCGCGCGCGAGCGCGTGCCCTTGATCGGGCGCGTCTCGACTTCGCCGGCAGCCGTCACCCCGACCAGCCGTTCTGGCGAGCTGCACATCACCTCGAGCTCGCCGAAGCGCAGGTAGGCAGCCATCGGAGCTGGGTTGCGCCTGCGCAGTTCGTCGTAGACGGCCTGTCCTGAGGCGTCGGTACTGCCGCGGTACTCCTGCGAGAGGCAGACCTCGAAGTGTCGCCCTTCGGCGATCTCCTCGCGGGCGCGCTCGACCATCCGCCTGTAGTCATCCGGCTCGACGACAGGAGTGAGGCCGCAGTGGCGCAGATCGTCGATTGTGAAGGCCCCTTGCGGGCGCGCAGGCGGCGGGATCTCCACGCGGTCGGGCGCTGCGCGCACGAGCTCGTCGAGCTGCATGATCGCCGCGATGTCGCGGCCGCAGATCTCGGTCGTGCCGCGCTGGGCGTCGACGGCGATGACGGCGCCGAAGCGCACGAAGTGCAGAAGATCTCCGATCGGTGCCTGTGCGCGCGCCTGCGGGACACTGGGCTCGATGCCGTGCAGCAGCTCGTAGGAGAGGTAGCCGATGGCGCCCGAGGCGAACGGCGCGCTGCCGACGGCGCGCAGGTTGCTGGGCCAGGTGAACTTTGCCAGGCGGTTCATGGCGTGCTGCGGATCCTCGCCGTGGGCGATGCGCAACTCCTCGTGCGGGTAGAGGCCGAGGTAGGACATGGCCCCCAGCCGCGACGGCGGGCCCGGATTGTCGAGCAGCGCCACCTGGTCGTGCCCGAAGTGGCGTGCGATCGCCCAGAGGTCGACGGCGCGGGCGTGTCTGCCGGGCTCTGGCGTCATCGGCGGCTGCGGTAGTGCTCGAGCAGCGCCGCGCTGAGTTGCTGGGCGAGTGCGGGGTTGTGCGCGCGCGTCGGCGTCGCGTCGATCGAGCCGACACGCACCACCCCGCGCACGGAGTTCGAGAGGAGGACCTCGTCGGCGTCGCGGAGCGCGTCGATCCGCAGCGGCTCCTGGCGGACTTCGAGTCCGAGGCCGGGCGCAAGTTCCATCAGCGCAGCACGCGTCACGCCCGGCAGGCAGCGACCGAGCGGCGGCGTGGTCAGGGTTGTGCCGTGCAGCGCGAAGATGTTGGTGATGGTGCCTTCGATCACTTCACCATTGTCGAGGATGAGCACTTCAAAGGTGTCCGGCGCTGCCGCTTCGCGCAGCCGGTCGTGGACTGCACGCTCGGTTGACTTCTGGGGGTAGCTGTAGCCGGGCACCTCGGCAGTCGTGACGCCGACCGGGCCCGGGACGGTCGGAGGCAGCGGCCTGATCTCGACCGCGCCAGCGACGATGCGCACCACGACGTCATCGGTTTCGTCCTTGAGGCGCTCGATCACGCGGCCGCTCAGCTCGGCGGCATCGGCGGCGCCCAGGCGCGCAAGGTGCGCGTCGAGCAGGGCGGGCGCCCCGTCGTACGTGCGCAGGGTCTCGAAGAGTTCGGCTGCCATCTGCTCGGCGCCGGAGTCCGCGAGAGCCGCAAGCGGGTACCAACTCGAGCCAGGCTTGACCGCGGCGCCCGGACGACATTGCTTAAGGCTGCTTCCTTCCGGACCTGACCTGGTTCACACGCGCCCGCCGCGCGGGACCCGGCCGTCAACGCCAATACCCGCATGCCGCCCTCGCAGGCGATCCAGCGTGGCCCGATGGTACCGGCCGGCGCATCCCCGCAAGCCCGCAGCGCGGTCACCCCCGACGGCCACTAGACTTGACCGCTCCGACGGACTGCCCCGCGCAGACCAGCTCGGGCGCGTAGCTCAGTGGGAGAGCGCTCGCCTCACACGCGAGAGGTCGCAGGTTCGAAACCCGCCGCGCCCATCAACCCCAACCTCTCTCTTTGCATGCCTCCGGCATGCAAGCAATTTCGATCACTGAGAACCGCTTGATCAAGCGGTTTGTCTTGCATGCCGGAGGCATGCAATGAACTTCGGGGCCACAAAACCCCACAAACAAGCGGTTCGGCTTGCATGCCGGAGGCATGCAAAGAATTTGGCTTGTTCATGGGGTTCTTGAGCGGGGGTTTGGCTTGCATGCCGGAGGCATGCAAGGGGAGGTGCGTTGGCTTCGATGAAGTTCAGGCGCTGACGGTGGCTGAGCTGGGCTGGCCTGGCCTGAGCTGAGCCGGGCCGGCCTGGGCTGAACCGGGCCGGGCTGGGCTGAGCTGAGCCGGGCCGGCCTGGGCTGAACCGGGCCTGCCGGGCTCGGCTGGACAACCATTCAAGCGGCCATCGTCCGCCTGCCGATAATCAAGAGATGTTCAAGCGCGCCGTTCTGCCTGTTGTGTTGATCGCGACCTTCGCCAGCCTGCCGATGTTGCAGTCCGAGCAGCAGGCTGTGGTCACCCACAGCGAGCGCATCACTGCCAAGCAGATCAAGGCCAAGTTCGAGGTTTCAGGACTCTCAGCCGGACTCCCGCAGACGTGGTGCGGCACGCGCTCTTCGGTCGATCAGACGGTCAACGCAACCAACAACAGCTCGCCCAAGTTCAAGTTCTACTACGTGCGTGCGGCCAACGAGGCCGACCGTTTTGACGCCGTTGCCGACCAGATCCAGAAGAGCATCTCGACGATGCACTCCTTCCTCATCGAGGTCTCTGGCGGAACGCGCACGCTCTCGCTCGACCTCGGCACGTCCTGCTCGGCCCTGCACGCCGACATCACGTCGATCACGCTGCCGGGCAATGCTGCCGACTACCGCGACGAGCTCGGCTACATCGACCCGGACGCGACGATCGACCTGCTTGAGCAGGTGTCGGGCGTGATCGGCGGGCCGCCGCGTCGCCACATCTTCATCCTCGACCAGTTCGACCCCGCCGGCTACATGGAAGGCGCCGGCGTGATGTATCTCGATGACCGCGCCATCCCCACGAACTCCAACAACAACCCGGGACTCGTGGGCTACGTCGCGACTCCGGCCGGCTCCACCGACCAGCCCGTGATGGCGGCGCTGCCCGAAGTCATGCTGCACGAGATGACGCACACGATGGGCGGCGTCCAGGACTCGGCGCCGAACTCGACGAGCGCCGGTCACTGCGTCGACGGCAAGGACATCATGTGTTACGACGACCTCTCGCCCGAAGGCGCAGGTTACGACGACAACGTCTGCAACCCCGCAGCCGTCCACGGTCTGGCGATGGCCTACGACTGCAACAACGACGACTACTTCAACACCTCCCCCGCCAGCGGCTCGTACCTGGCGACCAGGTGGAACGTCTTCAACTCGAAGTACCTGCTGGCCTGCACCGCGGACGACCCCTACTGCACAACCAGCCCGACGGTCGACCCGCCGGACGACAACGGCAGCCTGCTCGACGACTGGCTCGACCTCTGGGGCAAGCTGCCCGACCCGTCGACCGCAACGCCGGCAGCGCGCACGTCGAAGAACACGCTCTACCGCTACAAGAAGGGCAAGCGCGGCAAGAAGGTCGGCACGGTCACCGTCGTCGGCAACAAGCAGACCGGCACCACGCGGGTGCGCAACAACGTCACGATGTCGAAGCTGCGCATGCCCAAGGGCTCGTGGAAGGTGACGATCTGCTTCCGCGAGACCAACCGCCGGGCGATCTGCCAGACGAAGACGCGCAAGACCTCAAAGTCCGGTTACCTGACGATGCCGCGCATCTACGTGACCACCGACACCAGCACGCGCAAGGCGTGGGGCACAGTCACGGTCAAGCCGAAGACGAAGAAGAACAAGAAGCAGCGCATCGAGGTCCGCACCAGCAAGAAGCTGGTGAAGTTCTCGCTCAACTTCTGAGCCGCAGACACGCAGGCGACGGATCAGCCGTCGTAGTGGGCGTCCCCTGCAGGCTCGGCGCCGGGCAACGTCTGGCCGTGCTCGAATGCAGCGACGCAGGCCCCTGAGGCATAGATCTTCCAAGCCCAGCTCTCGATCACCAACTCGTAGGCTCGGCCGGCAGCGTCGCGCGGCGGGGAGAGGTCGGGCTTCTTCTCGCTGTAGAAGCGGTTGACGATGTCTTGACTTGCCGGGTAGAGCGCCAGGTGCGCCAGCGGCGTCTCGGGATTGCCGACG
>JBIQMF010000062.1:0-8013 GCA_044463545.1 Solirubrobacterales bacterium | reverse complement strand
CGGATCGAGCCGGTCGCTGCCCCCTCGACGGGGTCCGTCGCGCCGATCACCTGGCGGGCAGCCGCCACGGCGCGCGGGCCTTCGAGCACGCCGGCCACGAGCGGACCGCCGGTGATGAACTCGACCAGTTCGCCGAAGAACGGGCGCTCGGCGTGCTCGGCGTAGTGCTCCTTTGCCAGGTCCTCTCCGGTCGTCATCGCCTTCAGCGCGACGATCTTGAGCCCCTTGCGCTCAAATCGGGCGATCACCTCACCGGTCAGATTGCGGGCGAAGGCGTCGGGCTTGACAAGAATCAGAGTGCGTTCCATGGGGTGCTCCTGGAGGGGTTTGGTTCGGGGTCTGGCTGAATCAGATGGCGGACGAGATGGCTCAGTTGGTCAAATGCTGGCAGGCGCAGAAGTTGTGCGTGGTGAAGTCGAGCCGGGCTGAAGTTGGTCGGCGTCGGCGCGTGCTCAGGAACCGCCGGCAGGCGGACGCGAGCCGCCGCCGGAGGGTGAGCGGCGTGGTTGCGCCGAGCGTTGCGGAGCGGCCGGGGTCGAGCCCGGCTCGGGCGAACGCCGCGGCGCACCCGACGGCGGTGCCTTGGTGGCGGACTTCGGTTGACCTGAGGGGCGGCCCTGTCCCGGCGGCTGCGCGGTGCGGCCCTGCCCGGACGGCTGCGCGGTGCGGCCCTGTGGCTCTCCGGAGGCTTCTGCACCGAGCGCCGCGTTGTGCGCGCTGCTGCCCGGGCCACCCTTGACGGCCGACTCGAGCAGGCGCACGCGCAACTCGGCGGCGCGAACGTCCAGCTCGCGCTCGTATGCGTCGTCAAGCGTCTCGGGCGGCCTGACGATGGCGTACACGAGCGAGCCGGCAAAGGGAAAGATCAGCGCGGCGATCGTCGCCGATCCGATCAACACCGAGTCCGTCAGGCGTCTGCGAGCGTCGGCATAGGTCCAGAAAACCAGCGCCAACCAGAGCGCGACGAGGAAGATCACGAGCAGGTTGGCTGCGACGCCGATCCCGCTGTTGTCGATACCAAAAAGGGCGATCGGCAGACCGACTGCTGTGTAGCTGTTTGCGCGGCACATCGTGGTCGCGAGTGTAACCGCGCGGTCGTACGGCCAAATGCAGAATCATCAGGCGGCCGCTGGATCAGCTGCGACGCGAGTACAAGCCGCCTCAGAAGATGAACTTGCCGAGGACGTATCCAAGGCCCGAGAAGATGAGGATCACGACCGCGACCACCAGCGCTACCACGAGCACGAGCGACACCAGCGACGGCGGCTTCGGCGGCTCCGGCGGTTCGACCGGCGGCGGTGGCGGTGGGATCGGGCGAGGGCCGGGTGCGTCAGCCATCTAGAGCGTCGCCCCCTTCGGCGAGCCAGGGCCGCGCAGGAGATCGGCAAGCAGGTAGTTGGAGCCGGTGACCGAGAGCAGACCGTCCGGCGCGGCGATCTCGCGGGCAACTCCGAGTGCCGCGATGGGGTCGTCGACCACTTCCACCGCAGTACCGGGCGCAGCCAGCTCCCGAACCTTGGCTGCCAACTCGCGTGCGGGCAGCGAACGTGGGTTTGCTGCGGCAGTGCAGACCACGGTGCCCCCACGCGAGAGCATCCTGAGCAGCTCGCCCAACGTGGCCGCGACCGGCTTGTCGGCAAGCATCGCGACGAGCAGCGTGACGCTGCGGCCGTCGGCGATCTCGGCGACGGCGTCGCTGAGCGCCGCTGCGGCCTGCGGATTGTGCGCCACGTCGCGCACCTCGAAGGGAGTATGGTTCGAGATCTGCAGCCGCCCCTGCTGCGCCTCACCGGCGACGAGCTTCTTGATGGCATCAACGGCGCGGCGGCGGTCGAACCAGACGCCCGGGCTGATGCGCTCGAGCGCCGCCTCGGCAGCGGCGTAAGCCAACGAGGCGTTGGCGCGGACGAACTCGCCGCGCAGTTCTGCGACCTCCGGGATCGTGCCCGAAAGCTCGATCCAGTGGGTGTCGCGCTCATCGGTCACGGCGTTGACAACCGGCCGCACAACTTCGGGCAGCGGGCCGCTCAGGAGCAGCTTGGAACTACGGACGACGGCGACCTTTTCGCGCGCAATCTCCTCAAGTGTGTCGCCGAGGTACTCGGTGTGGTCGATACCGACACTGGTCAGGACCTGTACACGCGAGTCGCCGAGCACGTTCGTGGCATCGAGCCTTCCACCCAGCCCGGCCTCGACGACTGCGACCTCGACTCCCGCGTCGCTGAAAGCGCAGAAGGCGATCGCCGAGATCGCCTCGAACTGCGTCACACGGTCATCCGGCTCTGCGCCCGCGTCGTCGACCTCGATCGCCGCAATCACGCGCGCGCCAGCCTCGCGGAATCGCTCCTGGTCGATCATTCGACCGCCCAGTTCGATGCGCTCGCGGAAGGTCACGAGGTGCGGTGAGGTGAAGGCACCCGTGGTGAGGCCCTGCGCGTCCAGCGCCGCGGCCGTCATCAGCGTTGTCGACGACTTGCCATTGGTGCCGACGACGTGCACCGCCGGAAAGTCATTCTGCGGGTCACCAAGGTGCTCAAGGAGCCTGCGCATGCGCTCGAGCCCGAAGCGCATCCCGAACTGCTCGCGTTCGAGCAGAAAATCCTCGATCACGACCGGGTCGGCCACAGGTCAGCCTTCCAGCGCGGCGAGCTCAGCCTCGTAGCCGGCCAGCTTCTGACGCTCGGCCTCGACGACGTCGGCCGGGGCCTTGGCGACAAACTGTTCGTTGGCCAACTTCTTGTTGGCGCGGTCGATCTCTGAGCGCAGTTGCTTGATCTGCGCCTCGCGCCGGGCAGCTATCTCTGCCGGGTCGACGGCGTCCGAGGCAAAGAGTTCGATCGTGCCGCCGGGGATCGCCAGCGATCCCACGGACTCCTCCTCGCCGCCCAGCTCGATGCGCCCGAGTCGCTCCAGCTGGGCTTCAAGTCCGGCGTATCCCTCGGCAGCAAGCCTTCCCCTGAGGCCGGTACTGGGCGCCACGCCGAGCTCGTCGCGGTGGCGACGCAAAGCCGTCACCGCAGCGCAGAGGTTGCCGACCGCGACCTCTGCCGCGTCGTCGACCAACGACGTGTCGGGCACGGGGTAGGTGGCGCCGGCCAGCAGTCCGCGCTCCTCACCCGGCAACAGCGACCAGATCTCCTCGGTCACGAAGGGCATCATCGGGTGCAGCAACGCCAGCGTGCGCTCGAGCACATGCAGCAGGTTGGCCGAGACGCCGGCGCTGACCGCCTCGTCCCAGAGCCGCGGCTTTGCGAACTCGAGATACCAGTCGCAAAAGTCGCTGAAGAAGAAGTCGTAGAGCCCCAACGCGGCGTGCGAGAAGTCGTACTCATCGATCAGGCGGTTGGTCTCGGCGATCGTCTGCTCAAGGCGCGAGAGGATCCAGGCATCCTCGGGCGTCTCGACGGTCGGCGCCGGCTCGACGTCGGCGGCCTTCAGCAGGATCAGCCGCGAGGCGTTCCAGAGCTTGTTGGCAAGGTCGCGCCCCTGCCCCACCTTCTCGGCGCTGTAGCGCACGTCCTGGGCCGAGGACATCGCCAAGAGGCCGAAGCGCGTGGCGTCGGCGCCGTACTTATCGATCTGCTCGATCGGGTCGATGCCGGTTCCCAGCGACTTGCTCATACGGCGGCCGTCGGGCGCCTGGATCACCGAGTGGATGTAGACGTCTTCGAAGGGGATCTCACCCTTGAACTCAAGACCCATCATGATCATCCGCGCAACCCAGAGGAAGATGATGTCGCGCGCGGTGCTGAGCACGTTGGTCGGGTAGTAAGCCCGCTGCTGCGCCGTCTCGTCGGGCCAGCCCATCGTCGCAAAGGGCCAAAGTGCACTTGAAAACCAAGTGTCAAGGACATCGCTCTCGCGTTCCCAACCATCGCCCTCGGGGGCCGTCTCGCCGACGTGGATCTCTTCATCCGCGCCACCCTGCCCGCGGTACCAGACCGGCAGCCGGTGGCCCCACCAGAGCTGCCGACTGATGCACCAAGGGCGGATCTCGTCCATCCAACCGAGGTACACGCGACCCCAGCGCTCGGGCACAAAGCGCACCTCGCCGCGCTTGACGACGTCGATGGCCGGCGCGGCAAGCTTGCTCATGTCGCAGAACCACTGCAGGCTGATGAGCGGCTCGATGCGCTCGCCCGAGCGGTGCGAGTGCGGCACCACGTGCGTGTGCGGCGTGACCTTGCCGAGGTTGCCCGTCGCTTTGAGTTTTTCGACGACGGCATCGCGTGCCTCGAGCACGCGCAGCCCGGCGAATTCTCCGGCGTCCTCGGTCATGCGGCCGTCGAAGCCGATCACAGAGAGCTCCTCAAGGCCGTGCTTGCGCCCGATCTCAAAGTCGTTCGGGTCATGCCCCGGCGTGATCTTGAGACAGCCGGTGCCAAATTCGGTGTCGACATGCTCGTCGGCGATCACCGGAATCGCGCGGCCGACGAGCGGCAGGATCACACGCTTGCCGATGTATGCGCCAAAGCGCGCATCGTCGGGATTCACGGCCACCGCCGTATCGGCCAGCATCGTCTCCGGACGTGTCGTCGAGACGGTCAGGACGCCCGAGCCGTCCTCCAGCGGGTAGTCGATGTCGTACATCGCCCCCTCGACCTCTTTGTCCTCGACCTCGAGATCGCTGATGGCCGAGCCGATTCCCGGGTCCCAGTTGACCATGTAGTTGTCGCGGTAGATGTAGCCCTTCTCATAGAGGGCGACAAAGACCTTGACGACGGCGCGGGCGTAGCCCTCGTCCATCGTGAAGTGCTCTTCGCTGTAGTCGCAGCTGGCGCCAAGGCGCTTGAACTGCTCGACGATCGTGGCGCCGTACTGCTCGCGCCACTGCCAGACGCGGCGCTCGAACTCCTCGCGTCCGAGCTCCTGGCGCGTTGTGCCCTCGCTGGCCAGCAGTTTCTCGACCTGCGCTTGGGTCGCGATGCCGGCGTGATCGGTGCCCAGCACCCACTTCGTGCGTCTGCCCTGCATGCGCGCGCGACGAATCAGCGTGTCCTGGACCGAGCCGTTGAGCGCGTGGCCCATGTGCAGCGCGCCGGTCACGTTGGGCGGCGGGATCACGATCGAATAGTTGTCCTCGGCCGTGCCCTCGTCCTCCGGGTGGAACAGTCCCGACTCCAGCCAGCGCGCAAGGATTTTGCGCTCGACCTCGGAAGGTTCATAGCGAGTGCGTGATTCGAGTGTTTCGAGTCGTCCGGAAGACATGCGCGAGAGTCTACGAGCGCGGAGAAACCGCAACTTCTGCCCCTACCATGCGCTGTATCAGTTGACGTTCGCGTCGCCTGCAAATTCGGATTGAGGACTGTTGTGCACACCCTGAGGACCCCCCGCTTTTCCCTGCTGCTGAGCGTGCTCGCACTGGTTGCGCTGATGGCCGCCGTGCCGAGCGATGTCGGTGCCAAGAAGGCCAAGAAGAAGGCCAAGGCGCCGACGCCGATCGTCGGCGTTGGCGACAACAACTGGCCGATGTTCCACGACGCCAACCACAAGGCCCTGAACACGACGATCTCGCGCCTCGTGATTCCCTACGACTTCTATCGCGATCCGGTCGAGCTGCAGCGCACAAAGCTCTGGCTCGAAGGTGCGCGCGACAACGGGATCGAGGCACTCGTCTCGTTGCACCGCTCAGAGCACTTCCCGACGAAGCTGCCCAGCGTCGCCGAGTTCGCGGAATCAGTCAAGTATCTGCTGCACCACTTCCCCTGGGTGAAGGCGATCTCGCCCTGGAACGAAGCCAACCACAAATCTCAGCCGACGGTCAAGAATCCGCGCCGCGCCGCTGAGTACTACAACGTCACGCGCCTGCTCTGCAGCAAGTGCAAGATCGTCGCGGCCGACGTGCTCGACCAGAAGAACCTGCTGCCCTGGATGAAGACCTTCACGCGTTACGCGCGCAGCCCGAAGATCTGGGGCCTGCACTCCTACACCGACGCAAACCAGAACAAGCCCTGGAAGAAGAGCCAGACGAAGAAGTTCCTCGACTCGACCAAGGGTGAGGTCTGGCTGACTGAAGTCGGCGGCATCGTCGCCTTCGACAAGCGCTACCCGTTCGTCCCCGACAAGGCGGCAACAGCGCTTAGGCGCACGCTCGACATGGGCTTCAAGGACAAGCGGATCACGCGCATCTACCTCTACTGCTGGTTCGGTGCCATGACTGACGCCAGCAGCGGGCCTCCATTCAAGTGGGATTCGGGACTCGTGAACCCCGACAGCACGATCCGCCCAGGCTACGGCGTGGTCAAGAACTGGCTGGCCAAGAATCCGAAGGCGACGCGCAAGCCAAAGTGATCGCAGGGTCCGCGCGGTACCGTGCAGGACCATGACCGTCCAAGAGCCCACCCCCGCCCCGCTCGATCAGGCGATCGATCGTCTGCGCCCGCTGATCGCGGCGCGCCTGCGCCGCACGCCGCTCGAGCCGGAGGCCGGTTTCCTCGACCTCTCCGAGGACCGCCGCGAGCACCTCACGGCCTCGACGCTGGCGATGCGCATGCCGCTCGTGAGCGCCGTCTATGAGCGCTGGTGGCGACCTGGGCTCGTGCGCATCGCCAAAGGCTTCAGCGGACCGGACATGGCCGGCGAGTACGCCGAGGCTCAGCGTCTGATGCAGCTGAAGGCAGGCGACCGCGTGCTCGATGTGGCCTGCGGCCCCGGCAACTTCACCCGACGCTTCGCCGCCACGGTCGGTGAGGACGGCCTGGCCGTCGGGCTCGACGGCTCGCGCTCGATGCTCGAGCGCGGCGTGATCGAAGCCCGCGCGGAGGGCACGGCCTCGCTTGCGCTGGTGCGCGCCGAGGCTACAGAGCTGCCCTTTGAGGATGCAAGCTTTGACGCCGTCTGCTGCTTCGCGGCGCTGCACATGTTTCCCGACGCCGAGGCGACCTTAAGCGAATTCGCGCGCGTTTTGCGCCCGGGCGGGCGCCTCGCGATCTTCACAACAACCGTCAGCGGAGGCGGGCCTGCAGCGCTTGCCGCCCACGGCTTCGGCGTCGCCAGTGGCATGCGCATGTTCCGCCTCGACGAGCTGCGCGAGCTGCTGGCCGAGCGTGGGCTTGAGGTCGACGAACAGGAGGTCGCAGGCGTGACCCAGCTGGTCGGAGCTGTGCGGCTCTGACCTCTGAAAGTGAAGCCGGCGGACTGCTGGTGCGATCACCGTGAGATGCTCGACAGTTCCCACAAGTCAGTCAACTTGTGCTTGCCACGCGGAGGCACGTCGCGGTAGCCCCAGACGATGTAGTCGCCAGTGCCGCCCAGAATCACGAGCGCCTTGGCCCTGAGCGACGTCAGGAACGGTGCGTCAGGCAGTCTCAGAAAGCGCGTCGGGCGGACGCCCGATCTGCTTTGCGCCGCCCGGTTCGACCTTGGCGGCTTCGGTCACGAGCGTCGGGTTCAGGCCCTTCTCAATCGTGTCCTTCGTGACGACGCACTTCGTTACGTCGCGCCTTGAGGGCAGCTCGAACTGTACGTCCAGCAGCGTCTCCTCCATGATCGAGCGCAGGCCTCGCGCGCCGGTCTCGCGCTCGATGGCGCGGTCGGCGATCGCCTTCAGCGCGTCGTCGGCGAAGACGAGGTCGATGTTGTCGAAGGCGAAAAAGCGCTGGAACTGCTTGACCAGGGCGTTCTTGGGCTCGGTCAGAATCGAGATCAGCTGCGGCTCGCGTAGCGAGTGGACGGCCGTGACGACGGGCAGGCGACCGATGAACTCCGGGATCAGTCCGTAGTTGATGAGGTCCTCGGGCAGCGTCTTCTCGAAGATCTCGCCCGGGTCCTGTTCGCGGCGACCCTTGACGTCGGCACCGAAGCCGAGGCCCTTGTAGCCGACGCGCTTGCCGATCACCTTGTCGAGGCCGGCGAAGGCGCCGCCGCAGATGAACAGCACGTTCGACGTGTCGATCGTCAGCAGCTCCTGGTGCGGGTGCTTGCGTCCGCCCTGCGGCGGCACGCTCGCGACCGTGCCTTCGAGGATCTTCAGCAGCGCCTGCTGCACGCCCTCGCCGGAGACGTCGCGCGTGA
>JBIQMF010000061.1:0-8021 GCA_044463545.1 Solirubrobacterales bacterium | reverse complement strand
AACTCGTGAAGGCCGGCTGGGCTCCCGAATCCGGACAGCTCAAGATCATCGTGACGGCCGACGAGGAGGCCGGCGGGATCTACGGCGCGCGCTGGCTGTGCTCCGAGCACCCCGAGAAGGTCCGCTGCGACTATGCGCTCAACGAGGGGGGTGGCAACCAGTTCATCTACGAGGGGCAGCGCTACTTCCGCGTCGGCTGCGCCGAGAAGGGCTTCTCGCGCTTCTCGCTCATCACCCAGGGCGTCGCCGGACACGCATCGATCCCGCGGCTCGGCGAGAACGCGCTGCTGAAGGCAGCGCCCTACCTGCAGCGCATGGCCGAC
Source organism: Solirubrobacterales bacterium (assembly GCA_044463545.1). Lineage (GTDB taxonomy): Bacteria > Actinomycetota > Thermoleophilia > Solirubrobacterales > JACPNS01 > JACPNS01. The sequence goes on along the minus strand of JBIQMF010000061.1, from coordinate 7,698 downwards.
GCCCAGCCGTCCTACGACCTCACGGCCGAACCGCGCGCCATCCTCAAGGCTCTGTTCATGGAGGACCCCGGCGAGAACCCGCCGCAGGAGCGCCTCGAAGCCATGCTGGCCGAGATCCGCAAACGCGACGAGCGGCTCTTCGTGTTACTCGAGCCGACGCTGGGCGTCACGCTGACACCGACGATGATCAGCGCCTCCGAGAAGCTCAACGTGATCCCGGATCGGGCGGTGGTGCGCGTCGACTGCCGCGTCCCGCCGGGTCTCGGGCAGGACGTCGCCGAACGGCGGGCGCGCGAGGTGCTGGGCGACGGCGACTACGAGCTCGACTTCGACGAGGGAGCGGTCGGTAACGGCTCTGCGCACGAGTCACCGCTGATGGAACTGATCGAGGACTGGATCACCAGTGTCGATCCCGACGCCCAGGCCGTACCCAGCGTGCTGCCGGGCTTCACCGATTCACGCTGGTTCCGCGAGGCCTTCCCCGACTGCGTCGCCTACGGCTTCTTCCCGCAGCTCGAGATGGACATGTACGAGTCAGACCCCTTGATGCACGCAGCCGACGAGCGCATCCCCGTGGCCGACCTGACGCTGGCGACTGAGTTTTTCAGCACGGCCGTGACGAAGCTCCTGGGTGCGCGCTGATGGCCGAGCCGCGCACGACCAACGGCGAACGCCTGCGCATGGGTGGGATGGCGCTCGAGAACGGGCTGCTCGTCTACGGACCGCAGTACTGGGCCGCAGCCGTGCGCGGGCCCGACGGCCGTGCCATCGTCGAGAGCGGAAAGGTTCCGCGCCTGCGCGGCCCGCTCGACACGGTGCCCGGCGTGCGCGGTGTGGCGCGCCTTGCAGAGTCGATGCTCGTGGTACCGATGGTGCGACTGAAGCTGCGCCAGGCGCGCCTGCCGTTCGAGAACCCGCAGGTCGCAGCAGCGGCAGCGGCGACGCTGGCGGCGACGTGGATCGTGCGCAGGCGACGGCGCGGCATCGGCACCGAGGTTGCGGTCAACATCCTCGGTCTTGCTCCGGCGCTGATCAGTCTCAAGGCGGGCGAGACTGCGCAGTGGCACGGCGTCGAGCACAAGGCGATCGCCGCCTACGAGCTCGGGGGCGACCCCAACGACCCGCAGGTGATCGAGGCTGCGGCCAAGGAGCACGAACGCTGCGGCTCGCACCTCGTGGCGCCGATGATGATCGCCGCCATCACGGGCGACGCGCTGATGCGCAAGGTCGTCGACAAGCCCGGGCCGGCCGCCCAGACAGGTGTCGGGATCGCCGGCGCTGCGGCGTCGATCGAGATGTTCGCCTACGCCGAGCGCCACCCGGGGAGCACATTCGCCAAGCTTTTTCGTGCCCCCGGCTACAAGCTGCAGGAGGTCGTCGGCACCCGCGAACCGACGGCCGAGCAGATCGAGATCGGCCGCGCCGCCATCACCCGCCTGCTCGAGGTCGAAGGCGTCAGAGCCTGAACCCCGATGCCCTTCTAGGCTTGAGCACCAGATGAGCACCTTCACAGCTATTGACCACGTCGGCATCGCCGTCGAGAGCATCGACGAGACGCTGGCGATCTACAACGAGAAGTTCGGCATGCGGATCCAGTACCGCGAGGTTGTCGAGCAGCAGGGCGTCGAAGCCGTCCTGCTCGAGGTCGGCGACAGCCACATCGAGCTGCTGCAGCCGCTGGGGCCCGACACGCCCGTCGGCAAGTTCCTCGAGAAGCGCGGACCCGGCATGCACCACATCGCCTACCGCGTCGAGGATGTGCAGGCCGAGCTCGACCGGCTGAAGGCGGCAGGACTCGAGTTGATCGATGAGACGCCGCGCATCGGAATCCAGGGCAGCACCGTCGCATTCGTCCACCCGCAGTCGGCAGGTTTCGTGTTGACTGAGTTGGTCACGCCTGCCCACGACCACGAGGAGTAGAAGTTGTCTGACGACCGCAAATCTGTCAGCCTCGGTCTCGCCGGCGGTGCAGCCGCCACCTTGAAGCTCTCCCAGGCCGACCTCGACAAGTTGCTCGCCGCCGTGAAAGCCGGGGACACCTGGGTCGAGGTCGAAGACGAGAAGCGCACGGTCACGCTGCGCGCAGACCACGTCGAGTTCTACGCACTCGACCCCGAAGAAAAGGAAGAGCGCCGCGCCGGCTTCTGAGGCGCCGCGTCTTCTTCAGCGCCCGATCCCGGTGCAGTACCGCAGATTCTGGAAGCGACTTGACGCCGCCGAGCTGCCGGCGTTGAAGCTCGTTGAGCGGGTGCGCCTCGGCGGCAAGGTCGAGACAGCAACGGCCGCGTTGACGCGTGCCGGCGAGCACGGCATGGCCTGGTACGCGCTGGCGGCCGCAGGGGCGGCGCTCGACCGGCGCCGCCGCCAGGAGTGGATTGCGGCCGGTGTGCTCGTCGCAGGCAGCTACGCCGCCTCGACCTCGATCAAACTGATCGCACGCCGCCAGCGTCCGCCGATTGCCGCGCGTGGCACGCTCAGCGGGCTCTCGTTTCCTTCGTCGCACACCGTCACTTCGTTCGCTGCGGCACGCAGCTTCAGCGCCGTCGAGCCGCGGGCGAAGCTGCCGGCCTACGCGCTTGCGAGCGCCTTTGCCGCCTCGCGCGTGCACTTCTGCCTCCACTACCCCTCGGACATTGCTGCCGGCGCGCTCATCGGCGACGCCATCGGCCGCGCTACGGTGCCGCTCGTGAGCAAGGTGGGCAGCTAGATGGCCATGAAGGTCGGCATCGTCGGTATGCCGAACGCCGGCAAGAGTTCGCTCTTCAACGCGTTGACGAAGGCAGGCGCCGAGAGCGCCAACTACCCCTTCACGACGATCGAGCCCAACGTCGCCGTCGTGCCGGTGCCCGACCAGCGCCTGCTCGACACGGCCGCCGTGACCGGCGCCACCGACATCCGTCTCGACCAGATCCACGTCCACGACATTGCCGGCCTTGTGCGCGGGGCAAGCAAGGGCGAGGGTCTCGGCAACCAGTTCCTCGCGAACATACGCGAGACCGACGCGATCCTGCACGTCGTGCGTGCGCACGAGGACAGCAACGTCGTGCACCCCGAGGGTGACGTCGACCCGGTGCGCGACATCGAGACGATCGAGACGGAGCTGATCTACGCTGACCTCGAACAGGCCGAGCGCAGGCTGCAGCGAGTTTCAAAGGACGCCAAGTCGCTCGACCCCGAGGCCGTCGCCGAAAAGGCGTGGCTGAAGCTGGTCGTGGAGGCACTCGAGCAGGGCAAGCCGGTGCGCACAGTGCCGGTCCCTGAGGACGCGCCGCTGGCGCTCAAGTCGCTGAGCCCACTCACGGGCAAGCCGGTGCTCTTTGTCGCCAACGTCAACGAGGGTGAGACCGAAGTGCCGCAGGCCGTGGCCGAGTACGCCAAGAGCCAGGGCGCAGAGGCCGTGGCGATCAGTTCGCGCATGGAGGCAGAGCTCGTCGAGATGGATGACGATGAGGCAGCCGCGATGCGCGAGGAGCTTGAGATCCCCGAGTCGGGCCTGACCACGGTGATCAACGGAGCCTTCAAACTGCTGAACCTCTTGACCTTCTTCACCGTCGGCGAAGAGATCGGCCAGTCGTGGCACATGCCAAGAGGCGGCACCGTCTACGACGCCGCTGGCGAAATCCACACCGACATCCAGCAGGGCTTCGTGCGCGCCGAGGTGATCAACTTCCAGGAGCTGATCGACGCCGGTGGCTACAGCGGCGCGCGAGACAAGGGAACCCTGCGCATCGAGGGTCGCGACTACATCATGCAGGACGGCGACGTGATCACCGTCAAGCACACCAACTGACCTGCTGCGGCGGATCACCTTGCCGTCGCACGTCTGGTGCCCTGGGTGTAGCTCCGTGAGTCGATCCAATGCCCGAACGGCGCCAGTTCACGCAAACAAATACGTGAGAACTCGTCACAAATCGGAGGGTTCGTGCGGACTTTCTCTGCAAGCAATTCGACAGGGAGAAATCTATGGCCAGTTCAATCGGCCCACGACGGACGTTTGCTCTCGTGGGCGCAGTGTTGCTCGTTCTCGCCGTTTTCGTGTTGGCGAATACAACAACTGCCCGGGCAGCGACGGACCACTATTGCACCGGCTGCAAGATCTACAACAACTCATACATCATCGACCCGCACTATTACTGGCTCACTGGTAGCTACGTGCACTACTTGGGAAGCGGGGACCGGTACATGGGCGCTGGTGCTTGGGGATACGCAAACTTCATTTGGGACTGGAACACCGCGTACCACGGCTACGGAGGCGGCACATCGACGCGAGCGGCGGCTGGCTACTCGGGTTCCAATACGTACGCCACCTCGAACGCACACGCGAACTACTAGTCGAAGGAGATAGACAAATGAACATCACAGCAAGAGCAATAGCTCGTGGGAGCGCCCTCCTCCTCTTGGCCGTTCTCGCAGGTTTCGTGTATCTGCTTCTGGCTCAAACGAGTTCAAACACAGCCGTCGCGGAGGGTGCGCAGGAGCCTGACAATGCAACCGTTCGAGCGGAGTTGGCAACTGCCTTTGCAGATGCTCCCGGGCCCTATGGTGAGGCGCGATTCGCCTCTGCGCGTCCAGTGCCAATCACGAACTCTGCAGCTCGGGTGTGGATCACATCCTCAGGCGACCACCATACCTGCGTCTTCATCCCCGATCCGGCGGGGGGATTCGGCGCAAGCTGCAAGTCGAAATCAGAGGTTGAAGCCGGCCTCTCACTGAGTGTGCTCGGTGGCGGAAGGGGTGGCCTCGGTGATGATGTGATCATCGCGTCGATCGTCCCTGATGGCGCTGAGCCCCCCACTATCACCGTGAATGGAGCAAAGAGGCAACTCACTGCAACGGATGGCGTCGCCGCGGCACGCGTGGTCGGGCGAGGTGTCGTGTCCACTGCTGCTGGCGATGTTGATCTCGCGGCAATTTCAGGGGTGCCAGGCAATGGATGCGTTACCGGTACGGGTTGCGAGAAGTAGCCACCTGCTCGATGTGACCTCTCGACGACTCCTGCAGGTGGGATGGAAATTCACATCCCACCTGCGCATTTTCTACGGATCAGAGAGACTTGTTGTTCTCGTGGCTTACGAACAACAGCGGCGAGGCCGACGTGGCACTTGACGCGAGCGACCTCGAACGACTCTTCAACGAGCATTCGACCGCCATGATGCGTTGGATCACGCGTCAGACGTTCGACGGTCAGGTAGCGCTGGACATCGTTGGAGAAACGTTCGCGGTCGCCTATGCCAAGCGTCGACGGTTCAAGGGCGACCCTGAAGTCGCTGGCGGACCTTGGATCTACGGGATCGCCCGCAACCTGATCAGAGACTGGCAGCGGTCGTCAGTCATTGAGTCCAGGGCAATGCGAAGACTCGGACTTGAGCGGCAGATCGCATCCGCCCATGACATCGTTGAGCTTGAGGACAGCGCGATTGACGACATTCGCGACGTTGTGCGTGGCGCGCTCGCTGAACTCAGCGCCGAACAGCGAAGCGCAATCCAGCTTCGCGTGGTGGAGGACCTGTCCTACTCGGCCGTAGCTTCCGAATTGGACATAAGTGAACAGGTCGCACGAGCACGTGTGAGTCGCGGACTACGCGCTCTCCGCGAGATTGTTGCTTTGGACGCCGAAGAAGAGAGGCATGCCGATGGAATCTCCGCGTGAGAACATGCCAGCGCTGGAGCGTCTCGGAGAGTCGCTCTTCGCTTCGATCGCGGCCGCAGAGAAGCGACGGGCCAGGCGCCTACGGAGCGTGTTGATCGGAGCCCCGGTGTTGCTTATTGCGCTTGCCATTGCAGGCTTCGCGGTCTTTGGCACCCACCCGCTCACAACGCAAGAGGCCGTGGCTGCCGTGGTCAGAGCGAATGAACAGTTCGAGCCGTTGCCGTCGGCGCCCGTCAGTTATGCCAAGTCCGAGACGACGCATCCGTTTGGTGCGCCCAACGACGCGTCGATCGTCGCGCTCATGTCGCAGACCGTCGAAATCTGGCAACGTGTCGACGGTGAAGTACGGATGCGCGTGTCCGACAGCGAGATCGTCGCGCCGACGGGCAGCACCGTGCCCGAGATCCAGATTCCGAATGATGGCCTCCCGGCGATCTCTGAATTCGATCAGTCAAGCCTGCCTCACGTCCCGACGGCCGCCGAGATTGAGAAGCTCGAGTCATTGCGGGATAACCCGGCGGAGCTGCGTACCGAGCTTGGTGTCGCCGGACCGAACCGGCTGGTTCACATGCTTCAGTACGCCGCACCACGGCTGTCGGTCGAATTGCGCGTCGCGCTGATCAACGAACTCCGGAGCGCCGGCACGGTACGCATCATCTCCGACGATCGCATCAGCATCACAATGCTTGCGAACGGCATACGATGCGTTGCGGAATTCGCCATGAAGTCCGGTCTACTTGTTGCGTCGAAGAGTGTGATCGTCGCCCGGTCGGGTGCCCGACATCATCCAGGCTGGCCGATCGGTTCGATCATCGAGAGTTACGAGCTCAAGAGCTTTCGTTGGGTGGTTGAGCTGCCCGACCCAACGGATCGCGCGGGCTCCCAAGGCCATGCTTTACGCGCTCCATGAATGCGCTGGAGACGCGGTCACCGTCAATCACAGCAAATGACCGTCGTCACGCCAAGTCGGTCGCGCGATAATCGGGGAATGCGTAAGGCGTATCGTCTCCAAGTGGTGCTCGATGAAGATGAGATGGCGGCGCTCCACGAGGCCGCCGCTGCGGACGGTCTCACGGTGTCGGAATGGGTTCGCTCGGCGCTTCGTGCAAAGCAAGGTCGACGTCATTCCGATCGCACGGACGAAAAGCTTGAAGCACTGCAGCGCGCGCTCACCCACGAGTTTCCTGCGCCGAACATCGATCAGATGCTGGATGACATTGCGCTTGGTCGTAGCCTTCCCGAGTGATCAGGTATTTGAGAGCGCGCGCGAGTGGACTGAGGCCTCGAGTTGATGCGAGCGAGAGCGCGACAAGCGCCGTCACTCGCCAACGCGAAACTCACGCCGAAGCGGCAGCTTTTGCCGGGCGGGTCCAGCTACTCGTCACCAGCGGCAACATCAACAGTGACAAAGCCCCGCCCAGCAACGCCAACCCTGCGTAGCTGGTCCCCGCGACCATGAAGCCGCTGCCGAGACCTCCGGCCGCGCCCGAGAGCTGAACAAACAGGTCGGCCCGTCCTTGCACCGCAGCGCGCACCGAGATCGGTGTGCTGTCGGTGATCAGCGCGGTTCCGGCGACGAGGCCGAAGTTCCAACCCAGGCCGAGCAGAATCAGGGCGACAGACAGCAGGGCCATCGACTCGGGCGGGGCAATCGCCGCGACGAGACCGGCGCTCACCAGCGTCACGGCCGAGGCCAGGATCATCGGACGCCTACCGATGCGGTCGACAAGCATGCCGGTCAGCGGCGAGGGCAGGAACATCGCCGCCACGTGCATAGCGATCACGGCACCGGTTGCCGTCAGCGAGTGGTGGTGGTCGCGCATGTGGATCGGCGTCATCGTCATGATCGCGATCATCACCAACTGGGTGAGCACGAGCACGATCACGGCGGCGCGCACTCCGCCGACGTTCACTTCACGCGAGTCGGCAGCTGCGGCCGGCGCGTCATGGTCGAGCTGCCGCGCCGCGAGCAGTGGGTCGGGGCGCAGGAAGAAGAAGATCACGGCCGCGCTCACGGCGTAGGCAACGGTCGCCAGCATGAAGGGGCC
>JBIQMF010000060.1:0-8060 GCA_044463545.1 Solirubrobacterales bacterium | reverse complement strand
CTTGACGACGTAGGGAAGCTCCCCCGCCAGCGCCTCGCTCAGGATGTACGGGCCCATCACCATGTGGTTGGCCAGCGCAAAATCCGGCTTGGCGCGCTGCACGACTGCGCGCACAGCCATCACGTTGCGCGCGACGTAGAACTCCAGCTCCTCCTCGTCAAACTGGTCGAAGGTGCGCGCCGTGAAGCCCTCGTAGTTGTCCTGCACGTAGACCGGCAGTTGATCTGCGATCGGCGGTGTGTAGACGGTGCAACGCCCGGTGCCGGCCTCGTGCTCGCGCGCGAGCTGCTCGACGTTGAGCGCACCGGTGTTGTCCCACGTGCCGAAGGCGTCAACCCAGGGCAGATCGCGCGCTGCACGCTCCTGACAGATCAGATCGACGTCGTGGCCGGCCGCCGTCAGTGCGCGCGCCAGTTCGGCCGTGTACACGTTGCTACCTGTGCCGCGGAGCAGGTAGCCATGAAAGATCAGCACTCGCATGGAATCTGCACCAGCATAAATGCGGGCGCGGCATCCGCAGCTTTGCCGGCAGACGCGCTTGGTAATCTTCCGCATCGTGAGTGGAACCCAGAAATACCGCCTGCGCTCAGCTGGCTACAAGCGCGACATCGTCGCCCCCGTCGAGACCGGCGACCGTTTCGTCGACCGTGAGTCCGGCACCAAGTTTGTCGTCGTCGGCGAGGTCACCCCGACCGGCACCGGCGCGTCCGAGCTGCCCTGGGCGGCCGAGAACCTGCGCGTCTGCGGCTGCTCACGTGAGCAGCTTGTCCAGAAGGACATCAACGACTGCCCCTACTGCGATCGCCGGGTCCCTGCGACCGATGTCGGCTGATCGACAGCAGCCACGCGTCGTTCAATTCCGCCTCATCACGGCGCTCGCGCTGAGCCTGCTCGCCGTGTTCGTCGTCGGCTGCGGCGGTGACGAGGTCAAGACCACGCCTTCCGGCCTCGACAAGCCACCGCTGGCGATTCCCGAAGGCTCGCTCGAGTCGAGCGCCAGCAGCACCTCCGGCGGGGCCACAGAGGACACCTCAGACGAGGACAGCAGCTCGAGCAGCAGCTCGGGCGGCGACAGCAGCTCGGGCGGCGACACCGACACATCAACCGGTGGCGCAGGCACGGGCGGAGCCGACACCGGTGGTGGTGGCGGAGCAGACACTGGGACAGGCACCGGGGGCGCCGGGACCGGCGGCGCCGCGCCCGGCAACTGACCCGTCCACTGGACGGGTGACTGATCTCGGCATGCCACGCCCCTTGCGACGTATGAGAATGTCAGCGTGCGCTGGGGAGCGCACACTGAGCAGAAGGAACTGACGATGGTGTATTCGCGGGTGGACACGCAGCAGCCACGCGCTGCAACGGCGGCAATCCAGCACGAGCAGACCCAGGACGGCTTCACCAGCATCGGTCTGCCGACGGAGGCCGGCTGGTACGTGTCGGGCGCGCTGTACTGGATCGCCGGCCTTGCGATCGTCCTGATCGACCAGTTCACCGACAACACCGTCGACCCCGTGATCGCGCTGCTGGGCACGATCACCCTGGCCGCCGCCCCCCTGATGCTGCTGGGTGCGCGCTTTGCGCCCACCGCCGCCTGGGGCGCGCCGGTGCGACTGCTCTTCCCGATGATCATCTTCGGCACCGGGGCATTCGTCGTCGACAGCGCAATCACAGCACTCGGACTGCTCTACCTCTTCCCGCTGCTGGCCGTTGCCTACATGCACCGCCCGCAGGTCTCGATCCCCTTCTGTTCGATCTCGCTCGTCGGGATGTTCGTCGCCTTCGTCGCCTACGACAGCAGCAACGTCGGCCTGGCCTGGGCGATCGTCTTCTGCGGCTGCTCGGCGGCGCTCGTGGCCGGCATGGTGATCTCGCAGGCCCACGTGCGCAACGCCGCCGCGGCCAACCACAGCCGCTCGATCACGGACCCGTTGACGGGGCTGGCGAACCTGCGCGGCCTGCACGAGCACCTGCGCCAACAGATCAGCCGCTCGGCCCGCGACGAGTGCGAAATTGTGCTCTTCGCCATCGACCTCGACGACTTCAAGGAGGTCAACGACAACTTCAGCTACGCCCTCGGCGACGCCGTGCTCCAAGGCGTCGCGCGTGCGATCGAGCAGGAACTCGAGCCCGGAGACCTCGTGGCCCGCCGCGGTGGCGACGAGTTCGCGATCGTGGCGCTGGCAACCCCGGGTCGACACATGGCGCGCTTCAGCGACCGCGTCGCGGCCGCCATCGAACGCACCCGCCGTGCCGCCAGCCCCAGCGTGAACCCACGCGCCAGCATCACGCGGGCGACGCACGTCCGCGGCGAGAGCGTCGAGGAGTTCATCATGCGCGTAGACGACGGTCTGCACACAGCCAAGCTCGACGCACACCCCGAGCGCATCGAACTCGAGTCGGAGCTCGAACGCCGGCCGCCCGAGCCCGGCGACGAAGACCAGACCGAACGCATGCTCAGCGGCGCCCGACGCGCGCAGCGCGGCATGGACTTCAGTCGCAGCAGGCGCAGCAGGCGCGAGAGTCGACTCTCCTGGATGCTGACCGCGGGGGTCGCGTTCGTCAGCTCTCTGCTGCTCACGGCCGTCGCCCTGCCCGGACTGCTGCCCGAGGGCCGAAACCACGTCACCTTGACGGCCGTGCTGCTGCTCCTGATCGTCGGCTGCGGCTGCCTCGCCGTCGCCCGCTCAGACAACGACGAGCGCTGGATGCACCTGCCTGTCACGCTCATCTTCGCGCTCAACCTGGCCGCCGTGGCCGCGGCTGGCGACTCGGCGCACGCCCTGGCCGTACTCTGCGTGCTGCCAGTTCCGCTGGCGGCTTACGTACTCGACCTGCGGGCTTCGCTGCCCTACCTGCTGGTCGGCATCGCCGCGTACGGCTACTTCGTGCTGGGCTCAGAGGCGGGCTTCGCCACACTGCAGGCCGGCGTGATGATCGGCGTCACCGTCGTGCTGACGGCGCTGCTCCTGCGCGGCAAGCACGCGGCCGACGAGTTCAGCGCTGCTGCCGAGGCAATCACTGTCGTCGACCCACTGACCGGCGCCGTCAACCTGCGTGGCATGCGCCAGCGCATCGAGCAGGAGATCGCCCGCTCGCACTCGACCGGCGAAGAACTCTGCGTGGTGATGATCGACCTTGAGCGCTTCAAGGAGGTCAACGACTTCTACACCCACTCGACGGGTGACGCGCTGCTGATCGAGACGACACGGGCCATCGAGTCGGTCGTGCGCGAGGACGAGCTCGTCGCAAGGCGCGGCGGTGACGAGTTCGCCGTCGTCTGCGTGCCGCCGGTGCAGCGCAACATGGACGTGCTGACCGGACGCATCGCCCGCGCAATCCGAGATGCGCGCAGCGCGCTGACGCCCGACATCCCGGCCGGAGCCACCGTTGTGCCCGTCTTCCACGAGGAAGGCGAGGACGCCCAAGAGTTGATGCGGCGCGCCGACGAAGAACTGCGACGCGTGAAAGCCAGTGAGCGCAGCGCGCTCGTCGGCTGACGCGCGCCCTACTTGGCCGTCATCTTCGGCGTGTCGACCACGGTTGCGTGGTAGAGCACCCGCGCACCGACGAACCCGCAGTTGTACTGGCGGACCTCGCCGATCTTCTTGTGCATGCGCGCCGTCGTGAGGTTCGTCAGATCCGTGCCCTTGGCGGCGCATTTGCCGCGCGGACGGCTGGCGCGCCAGGTGCTCGACTGGTCCTCCGGGCGCACGACGAATCCGGGCATCCAGGTGTCGGTCGTGAGGCCGATGAGGTCACCCTTGCGCACCGACAGCGGCTTGGCGAGCACAAAGGTCGGGGTGCTGCCGAGGTAGTTCTTGACGTTTGTACGCGGGCTCTGGGCGATCAGCTTGTAGTTGTACTTGCTCTTGCCCTTCTGCGGCTTGCGACGCAGCACCGACACGCGCGCAGTCGGCTGGCCGCTGTAGGTGTCGTTGAAGCTCTTGTAGAAATCGGCCCTGACACGGGGCAGGTGGACGGTGAAGGCCATCAGCTTGCCGCTGGCGGCCACGCGCGAGACGTTGGCGCGCTTGCCCACCTTGAGCTGGAAGACGCTGACGCGCGTCAGCACCTGGCAGGTCGCGGCGTTGTCACAGGCCGGCGCGGTGAAGTTCGAGGTCTCCCCCGTCTCGCGTACGGTCGCCGTCGCAAGCCCGGCGCCTACGGCCACCACGGCCAGGACGCCGGCGGCACTCAGAAGCAGTCGTCCACGTCGCGCCATCACTTGTAGCCCCTCGTCTTCTTCGGCAGGTCGACGATCGTCGCGTGGTAGAGCACGCGTGCGCCGGTGTAGCCGCAGTTGTAGGTGCGGATCTGAGAAATCTTGGTGTGCATCCGCGCAGCCTGGAAGTTCGAGAAGTCGGTCCCCTCCATGCCGCACTTGCCGACCGGACGGCTGGCGCGCCAGGTGTTCTTGGCGTCCTTGGCCTGCACGGAGAAGGCCGGCATCCACAAGTCAGTCGTGATCGCGACGATGTCGTTCTTCTTCACCGGAATCGGCGCCGAGAGCGCGAATGACGGGACGCTCCCGAGGTAGCGACGCAGCTTGATCTGCTCGCTCTGACCGATCAGCCGGTAGCGGTACTTCGTGGCCCCCTTGCGCGGCGCGTAGCGCAGCACCGAGAGGCGCACCGTCGGCTCGCCCGAATAGTTGGCGACGAAGTTGTTGTAGTTCTTCTTGCTGACCTTCGGCAGGTTGACCGTGTAGGCGATGATGTTGCCGTCGTGCCGCACGCGCGAGACGTTCTTCGTGCTCCCGACCCGCATCTGGAAGGCCGTGACGCGCGTCACGATGCGGCAGTTGTTGTCGGTGCACGGCAGCGCCGTGAAGTCACTGGTCGCGCCGACGTTGCGCACGGTGCCCCAGGCGACGGCCGAGAGCGTCAGCACAAGGGCGGCGACCACGAGCAGCGTGGCCGTGCGCCGGGCACGCGAAGTTGTTGACAGCCGAGTCATCATCGGAATTAAATACGGTTTCGGGCCCCCAAGTTGCGGTCCTGCGAGCGGTTTGGCAGGCGACTACCCGGTTTATCGCCGGACAGTACCCAAAACAGGCTACTTGTAGCGGTACGTGATGCGACCGCGCGTCAGGTCGTAGGGCGAAAGCTCGATCTTGATCTTGTCGCCGGGCAGAATCCTGATGTAGTGGCGGCGCATTTTGCCTGAGATGTGTCCGAGGACCTCGTGGTCGTTTTCGAGCTTGACGCGGAACATCGTGTTCGGCAGCGCCTCGAGGATCTCGCCCTCCATCTCAATTTTCTCTTCTTTTGCCATCTGGCCGGTAAGGATACGCCATTGCGCTCAGCGCAAGAGCTCTGCAAGCTCGCTGAGCCCGTCAAACTGCGGCTCCGGCGGGATCCACGGCAGCTGCAGCGGATCATCGTCGTAGCGCGGGATCACGTGCATGTGGAAGTGGAAGACCGTCTGCCAGGCCGCCGGACCGCAGCAGTTGAGCAGGTTGACGCCGTCGGCGCCGAGCCGCTCCGGCATGCGCGCCGCGATCGACTGCGCCATCTTCGCCACGTGGGCGAGGTCTTCGGGGTCGATCTCGTGCAGATCCTTGGCGTGGCTGCGCGGGATCACGAGCGTGTGTCCGCGCGTGGCCGGAGAGATGTCGAGAAACGCGATGGCGCGCTCATCGGCCTCGACCACGGCGGCCGGGCCCGTGCGGTTGGCGATGGCGCAGAAGATGCAGTCGTCGACGGTGCTCACGCGGCCAGCCTACAGCGTGGCACGCGCAAACTCGATGGCGCCGGCGCGATCGTCCACCTCGCCGGCATACTGCGCCCGCGCGATCTCGGCCAGCAACTGGCCGACCAGCGGGCCGCGCTCGATCCCCAGTGCAGCCGCCAGCTCGTCGCCGCGCACAAGCTGCGGGCGCGGATTCTGCCGCCAGTCGAGGGCCAGCTGCGTGAGTTCGAGGGCGAACTCGAGGTGTCGCGGGATCGCCTCCTCGTGCTTGCGGCCACGCGTCGCCATGCGGTCTGCCACCGAAAGTACGCCGACCTCGATCTCGACCGGCTCGCTCTTGACCATGTAGTCGTAGACCTGGCGCCTCGTCAGCGGGCGCTTCGGGATCTGAAAGCCGAGGCGCATGTGGTGGCGCGTGAGCGCCGAGACGTAGCCGCTGAAGCGCTCGCTGGCGTGCAGCCTACGGAAGATCCTGCGCACAATCTGCGCACCCTCGATGTCGTGGCCGGGAAAGCCGCGGCGGCCGTCCTCGTAGTGGGCCAGCGTGTTCGGTTTGCCGATGTCGTGCAACAACGCGCCCCAACGCAGCGCGCCGCCGCGCGTCATGCCTTCGGCGAGCTCGGCCGCGAGCACACCCGCGACGTCGTCCGCATGCGGCCCGAAGACGGCATATCCGTCGCGTTCGAAGGCAACGACGTTCTCAAGCACCTCGAGCGTGTGCTCGTAGACGTCCTTGTGGTGGTAGACCGTCTGCTCAAGGCCCTTCAGCGGCAGCAGCTCGGGCAGGAGCTGACCCAGCAGGCCGAGCTCGTCGAGCAGCCGCACACCGAGGACCGGGTCGTCGGCAGCCATCAGCTCGCGCAGCTCGGCAAAGCTGCGCTCGGCGGCCGGCCGCGTGGCCAGCGGCGCATGCTTCTGCACGGCCGCGCGCGTAGCTTCGTCGATCGAGAACTCCAGCACCGCGGCAAAGCGCGCAAGTCGCAACAGGCGTAGCGGATCGTCGGTCAGGGCCTGTTCGGAGACCATGCGCAGCCGCCTTGCAGCGAGGTCTGCCCGGCCTCCGTGCGGGTCGATGAGCTCTCCGCCGGCAGCCGGGCGCGCCATCGCATTGATCGTGAAGTCGCGCTGGGCGAGGTCCTCCTCGAGCGAGGCTCCGCGCAGCTTCGTGAGGTCGACGTGGTGGCCGTCGGGGAGCAGCACGCGCCACGTGCCGAACTTGTCGGAGAGCGAAAAGACGTCGCCACCCAGCTGTGCATGCATGTGCCGTGCCGATTCGCGTGCCTCGCCGGCGGTCGCGACGTCGAAGTCGAACGTCGCGCGCCCCAGCAGCCCGTCGCGCACGCTGCCGCCGACAAACCACGCCCCTTGGCCGCGCTGCGGGAGCGCGGCGGCGACGCGGCTAAAAGCCTCCGTACTCACGCAGAGTCCTCGGCGTCAGCCCGCAGGTGATCTCGTAGTTGATCGTCTGCGCACGCTGGGCCACTTCTTCGGTCGTGATCGATTCACTGCCGTCACGCCCGATCAGGGTCACTTCGCTCCCGACCTCCACGGCACTGCCGGCGCCCAGCTCGACCATGATGCTGTCCATGCTCACGGTCCCGCGCTGCGGGTGGCGTACGCCGTCGATCAGGACGTCGCAGTTGTTCGTGAGGATGCGCCGCCAGCCGTCGCCGTAACCGATCGGAATCGTCGCGATCAGCGTGTCTTCGGGGGCCGTGAAGCGGCGGCCGTAGCCGACCGATTCACCGGCCGCGACTTCGCGTACGGAGGCCACATAGGAGTGCAGGCTGAGCGCCGGGACGAGGCCGTGGGCGGCGGCGTCCTGCCCGAACGGATCGAGACCGTAGATGGCGATACCGGCGCGCGCGAAGTCGAAGTGGCTGGCCGGGTCGCGCAGCAGCGCGGCGCTGTTTGCGGCGTGGGCCATGATCGCCGGATCCTTCGCGCGCACGACCTCGACGAAGCGCGTGAAGCGCTCAAGCTGCTGGCCGAAGTAGTCGTCGCCGCGCTCGTCAGCCGTGGCAAAGTGGGTCCAGACCGCGATCGGCGTGACGGCGGGCGCGGAGACGGCTGCCGCCAGCGCCTCGAGCGCCAGCTCTTCACTGCGCGCCCCGAAGCGACCCATCCCGGTGTCGAGCTTGACGTGCAGGTCGAGCTCGATGGCAAGCTCTTCGGCGACGCGCGCGCAGGCCTGCACCTGCTGGGTGGTGAAGACGGTCAGTTCGGCGCCGATCTCGACGAGCGACTCGAGCTCGTGCTCGGGCGTCGGCGCAAGGACGATGACCGGCAGGCCCAGTTCGAGCGAATGCACCTTGCGCGCTTCGGCGGCCGTCACTACGGCCAGGCGCGTCGCGCCGCCAGCTGCTGCC
>JBIQMF010000059.1:0-8202 GCA_044463545.1 Solirubrobacterales bacterium | reverse complement strand
GCAGAAGTACGGCGAGTACACGTCGCTCGCCGAGCTCGAGTCCGACATCCGCAGGCATCTGGCTCCACCGCCGACCCCCGACGGCACCTGAGGCGCCACGACGATCTGCCATATTTTCATCCCGATGACGCCACCACCTGATTTGTCCCAGCATCCCGAAGTTCAGGACGGACTTGAAGGCGTCGTCGCCTTCGCCTCCCAGATCGCCGAGCCCGACCGCGACGGTGGCGCGCTGCGCTACCGCGGAGTCGACATCGAGGACCTCGTCGGCAGCGTCCCCTTCGAGGCCGTGTGGGGTCTGCTCGTGGACAACAGCTACAAGCCGGGACTGCCGCCGGCCGAGGCCAACGACCTCAGCGTGCGCACCGGCGACACGCGCGTCGACCTGCAGGCCTCCCTGGCCATCCTCGGGCAGCAGTGGCAGCTGGGGCAGACGCTGGACATCGAACCTGACCAGGTGCGCCAGGACCTTGCGCGCGTCAGCGTCACGGCGCTCAGCCACGTCGCCCAGTCGGCTCGCGGCCCCGAGCAGGCAGCCGTGCCGCAGAGCACGATCGACAACTGCACAACGATCGCCGAGCGCTTTCTCACGCGCTGGCGCGGCGAGGCCGACCCGGGCCACGTGAAGGCCGTCGACGCCTACTGGATCAGCGCCGCCGAGCACGGGATGAACGCATCGACCTTCACCGCCCGCGTGATCACGTCGACCGGCGCAGACGTCGCCGCCGCACTCAGCGGAGCCGTCGGTGCGCTGAGCGGCCCGCTGCACGGCGGCGCGCCGTCGCGTGTGCTCGACATGCTCGACTCCGTCGAGGCATCCGGCGACGCCGACGCCTGGGTCAGGAACGCGCTCGACAGTGGTGAGCGCCTGATGGGCTTCGGCCACCGCGTCTACCGCGCCGAAGACCCGCGCGCGCGGGTGCTCAGGCGGACGGCGCGCGAGCTCAACGCGCCGCGCTACGCCGTCGCCGAAGAGCTCGAACGCGCAGCTCTTGCAGAGCTGACGGCGCGCAAGCCCGATCGCGTGCTGGCCACCAACGTCGAGTTCTGGAGCGCCGTCGTGCTCGACTTTGCCGAGGTGCCGGCCGACCTCTTCACGCCGCTCTTCGCCTGCGCGCGGACGGCCGGCTGGTCGGCGCACATCCTCGAGCAGAAGAAGTACGGGCGCCTCATCCGTCCCAGCGCCAAGTACGTCGGCCCGGGCCCGCGCGGCGCAGACGACGTCTCCTGAGGTACCCGTGCCCGAGGCGCGCGTCGACCCGCTCAGCGGCCTGCGCATCCTCGTGGCCACAGACCGCGACGGCCGTCCCGGCGCGCGAGCAGCTGCCAGCGCACCGGAGGAGCTTGACCAGAGCGATCCGTTTGCCGAGGGCAACGAGCACCTGACGCCTCCCGAGGTCTGGGCAGACCGACCGGACGGCGACGACGCCGACTCGCCCGGTTGGCGCGTGCGCGTCGTGCCGAACAAGTTTCCCGCGCTGGACCAGACCTTTGCCGCTCCTGTGCCCGCCGATGAGCTGGGGATGACCCGGGGGATGCCCGACCTGCTCGTGGCAGGCCCGGCCGCAGGGGTGCATGAGGTGATGATCAACTCGCCGCGCCCGGTGCGCTCGCTGGCCGAGCTCGGGCACGATGAGCTCGTGCGCGTCGTGCGCGGCTGGGCTGCGCGACTTGAGGCACACGCCGAGGACGCCGCCTACGTACACGTCTGCGTGAACGAGCGCCGCGAGGCCGGCGCGACGCTGGCACACTCGCATTCGCAGATCTTTGCCCTGGGGTTTGTACCGGCCGCGGTCGCGCGCGAGCGGGAGCGCATGCGCGCCTATCACGAGCACACGCAGGGTCGCATCCTGCTCGAAGATCTGCTGATCGAAGAGACGCGCAAACAGGAACGACTCGTGGCCATCGACGAGCACGCGGTGCTCATCGCGCCCTTCGCCTCGGCGTCGCCCTATCGCCTGATGATCGTGCCGCGTCGACCCACGCACGATTTTGCCGCCGGGCCCGAAGCGGCGGTGGGGATGCTCAGGAGCGCGCTGCTGGCGCTGCGCCGCGTGCTCGAGCCCCGCGCGAGCTTTGCGCCGCCGCTGAACCTCTGGCTGCGCAGCGGACCCGCCGACTGGCCCGGCTACTGCTGGCGCATCGAGCTGGCGCCACGGCTCGGGCAGCCTGCCGGTTTTGAACTCGGAACCGGTTCGGGGATCTGCTCGCTGGCCCCCGAACGGGCTGCGCGCGAGCTGTCTGAGGCGCTGGCGTGATCTGGATCATCGTCACGATGGCCGTCTCCGGGGCGCTGGGCGGGCTCTTCGCGCACAGGAGGCCGGACAGCTCTGAGGCCTTTGCGCGGCAGCTCATGAACGTCATCCTCTGGGTGATCATCCCGCCGGTCCTCTACTTCAACCTCATCCACTTCGAGTTCACCAGAGAGATGACGCAGGCCCTCGGCATCGCCTGGGCCGGAAACCTCATCTTCGTGGGCGTCGCCTTCGCCGTCGCGCGGCGCTTCACGCTGACGCGGCCGCAGGTCGGGGCCTTCGTCTGCTGCAGCGTGATGGGCAACACCGCCTACCTCGGCTACGCCTTCGCCGTGGCCGCGCTCGGATCGGGCGGGCTTGAGACGGCGATCATCTACGACATTGTTGTCGTCGTCCCCAGCCTGATCTTCATCGCCTTCTCGATCGGCGCCGCCTACGGCACCCACGCCGAGAGCGCGGCCGACCGCTTCAAGAGCTACTTCACACGCAACCCGCTGATCTTCACCGCCGTGCTGGCGCTCGTGAGTCCAGCCAGTCTCTCGCCCGACTGGGCGCGAGACATCACCCACTACATGATCTACATGTTGCTGCCCGGCGGTTTCTTCGCCGTCGGCATCATCGTCCAGCACGAGAGCGAGGTCGACGGTCTCTCCTTTCCGCCCAGGCTGACTGCGCCGGTGGCGGCGGCCAGCCTGCTCAAGCTGGCCTTCCTGCCGCTGCTGCTGCTCGCCGCCAGCGCCACGGTCGCCAAGGTGCCGACGGCCTTCGTCCTGCAGTCGATGATGCCGACCGGCGTCAACAACCTCCTGTTGGCAAACAACTACGGCCTCGACCGGAAACTCACAGCCGGGATCATCGTCTGGACCACGCTCGTGATCGCCGTCGTCGGTGTCGCGATCGAGCTGCTCTAGCGGCGGCTCGGAGTTTGGCGGCCACGACAGGGCGCGGCGGCCGCCGTCAAGACCTGGCGGCCGAAGACCGTGCGTCGTCCTGGTCTGCGTCGAGCTCCTTGATGGCCCGCAGCAGCTGATCGACGAACTCATCCGGTCGCTCGAACAAGGGTCGGTGGCCCGAGTGGTCGATCGTCAACAGTTGCTTGGCGGGCGCTTTGAGCTGCTCAAACCACTGCTCTGCGAGGTCGGCGCGGCCGGCCGCCTCATGTTCGCCCTGGATCAGCACGACCGGCACATCAAGCTGCTTGGCGGTCCTGCGCAGGTCGAGCTGCTGGATCCTGGGGTAGAGCACGCTGAAGGTGTCGATGAACGCCCCGAGGTTCCTGATGCGTTCGACCATCGAGTATTCAGCAGCGAAGACGTTCTCCGAGAACCCGCCGAGGCCCTCCGAGTTGCCGCTGCGGTCGTAGGGGTAGACGTCGTGCTCGTAGGCCAGTGCGGGTTCGTAGTTGAGGATGTTCTCATAGGGAGGCGGGCCGATCTCTTTGAGCTTCTTGACGACGTCTTCCCGCCCCTGCGACTCTGCCCACGCCAAGGTGTCGCGATAGAAGATGCGGTCGGTCTCCTTGGCGCTGGCCATCTGACCGGTGCCGACCCAGACGCTGTAGAGGTCGGGGCGTCGCTGCACGGCGAGGACGCCCAGCAGGGTCCCCCACGACTGCCCCATGAGCACGATCTTCTGCTGACCGAACCGCTCGCGCAGTTGCTCGCTGACCTCGATCGTGTCGCTCACCGAGCGCTCGACGGTGAGCTCGCTGGTCGGATCGATTGCCGGGTAGGAGCGGCCGGCACCGCGCTGATCCCAGGTGGCTACGACGAAGTGGTCCTCGAGCTCTGCGAGGTGGTTGCGCATCGCTCCGAGCTCGCTACCCCCGGGTCCGCCCGCGAGGAAGAGCAGTACCGGCAGCGACTTGTCGCGGCCGCGGATCATCACCCCTTGCCGCGTGCCGCCCACGCTCAACTTCGTCAGCTCGGCGACGCTGCCCGGCGCCGGATCGCCGTCGTCGCCGACTATCGGATCTGTTGCGCCCGGACGAGTCACAGCAAAGGCGAGCAGCAGGAGCACGACTGCGGCGGCGGCCGTCCCCGCTCGCCGCAGCAGAAGCCCCGCTCGGCCCTGCGTCTCCTGCTGCTGGTCCCTGGCACGAGCGATTCCACAGGCCACCGCAGCCCCGAAGACCATCGGCGCCAGTGCAAGTAGCCCGTTGAAGCCGCGACCGGTGACGAAGGCGATGAGGCCATAGGTCGTGAAGTGCGGGAGGCCCGCGCTCGGAGTGTCGATTCCGATCCGCGCGAGTTCGACCGCGATCGAGAAGGCGACGGGCGCCCAGAGCATCGACCAGCGCGACTGGAGGATCAGCCCGGCGAGAACGCCGACGCAGAGTCCGACCAGCATCAGCAGGAGGGCGGAAGTCGGGCCGACGGGACCGCGAGGCATGGTGAGTCCGATCAGCGCTCCCGCGATGACTGCCGGCAGAAGGGCGACGACAAGAGCCCTGGTCCGATGTTGACGAAGCTCGACGAAGCGGTCCGGCAGCGCGCGATTCACGCCCTAAACCTACACCAACCGTCGTAAAAAAAATAGCCGCGTCGCGACTGCGGCGACAACCACCCCAACGCCATCCGCACCCACCGAGCGATCCATCCCCAACGCCATCCTGCCTGCAAACCCATGACCGTCGGGGCCCAGACCCGACGGTCATGGGGCAAAAGCTGCGTGCAACGCGTCGCCGCGACTGCAGCGACAACCAAACTCAGCCCGTCGGGGCCCAGACCCGACGGTCATGGGGCAAAGCTGCGTGCAACGCGTCGCCGCGACTGCGGCGACAACCAAGCACAGCTGCGTGCAACGCGTCGCCGCGAAGGCGGCGACAACCAAACACAGCGCCATCCTGCCAGCAAACCCAGAACTGTCGGGGCCCAGACCCGGCAGTTCTGGGCCAAAGCTGCGTGCAACGCGTCGCCGCGACTGCGGCGACAACCAAACACGACGCCCCGAGCTGGAGTCGAACCAGCGGCCTCATCTTTAGGAGAGATGCGCTCTATCCATCTGAGCTATCGGGGCAGCTCTGAAGACTCTAAACGCCCTGGACAACGCCGGCGGCGCGGGCCGGTCATGTAGCGAGATTTACATTCTTAAGAGATAGTTTTAGTTTGACTTTCTCTCATCTGTGTTGTAAGGTTCTCAGCACTCACCGCTCGCGGGCCACAGGGGGGCGCGGGCGAAAACCCAAGGGGGAATACTCGAAATGCGTTTTCGCATCTCCAAGACACACACGCTGCTGGCGCTTGTCGCGGTGCTCGTCGTCGCGATGATCGCGCCTGCGGCATCGGGCGCGGCGTCGCAACCGTCCGATGATCCGTTCTACTCGTACTCGGGATCACTGGACAACATCGCACCCGGCACAGTGCTCAAGAGCCGCAAGGTCTCGTACCACATCGTGGGCCTGCCCACACCGCTGAAGGCGACGCAGTTGCTCCACCGCGCAAACGACGCGAAGATGCGTCCGACGGTCAACGTCACCTCGGTGATCCAGCCCAGTTGCCTGCTGTGCCTGAACCGCAACAAGGTGATCTCGTACCAGTCCTTCTACGACTCGCTGAACCCGGCCGATCAGCCCTCCTGGGCGATTGCCGGCGGCCTCACACTGGGTGGCCTGATTCCGAACATCGAGACGGCGCTGTTTGCTCCGTTCCTGCTGCAGGGATACACGATCGTCATCTCCGACACCCAGGGCCAGGAAGCCGACTTCGCCGCCGGTCCCGAGTACGGAATGAACACGCTCGACTCGATCCGCGCCGCCATCAACTCGCCCGACGTCGCAATCTCGAGCAACGCCAAGGTCGCGATGATCGGCTACTCGGGCGGTGCCATCGCCACCGAGTGGGCATCCGAGCTCGCGCCGACCTACGCGCCTGACCTGACGAAGAACCTGATCGGCGCTGCCTACGGCGGCGTGCTCGTGAATCCGGCGCACAACCTGCCGTACGTCGAGGGCACCCCGATCTGGGCAGGCGTCGCGGGCATGGCGATCATCGGCATCGCGCGCGCCTACGACATCGACCTCGCGCCTTACACCAACGACTACGGCAAGCAGTTGCTCGACAAGATGAAGAACCAGTCGATCATCAACGTGTTGGGCCAGTACGGCGGCCTGAAGTTCGCCGATGTGGTCAAGCCCGAGTACGCGCGCCCGAACTCGATCCCCGAGTTCGTGACCTATGCCAACAAGGTGATCATGGGCACCGGTGGCACACCGAAGATCCCCCAGTTCATCGGTCAGGGCACCGGCGGCGAGCTCGAGGGCACGCCGGGCAACAAGCCCGGCATCGGCAAGGGCGACGGCGTGATGATCGCCGGCGACGTGCGCACGCTGGCCCGCCAGTACTGCGCCAAGGGCGTCAAGGTCCAGTACAACGAATACGCCGGAAGCCACGTCCTCTCGGCGCTGCAGTGGCTGCCGCAGGCCATCAGTTGGACCTTTGACCGCTTCGGACTGCTGGGCTCGCTGATCGTGCCCAACAACTGCTCGAGCATCAAGCCCGGCAATCCGATCGAGCCGCTCGTCTACCAACCGTAGGAGCAGCTCACCGTCCCAACCTCCGGGGGGCGGAGCATGATCAGCGCGACACCACCCGGCCGCCCCGCGGCCGGGTGGTCAGTCGCGTATGACCTTCAGCAGCTCGTCCTGCGTCAGCGGTTCGCCAGCCGGAGCTCTGCGTTCGGTGCAGATGCCGTCGAGCAACAGATCGACCGCGCGCGCCAAGCCATCCGGCGAAAGTTCGGCGATCGGGCGGGCGACCGCTCCGATCATCTCCAGCAGAACCATCACGTCGAGCGGGTCGACCTCGGCCCGCAGCGCACCAGCATCGTGTCCGGCATCGATGGCCGCCACGAGCTCCGCGTGGAAGGCGACGACCGCAGTGTCCGCGCCAGGGTCGGCGAGCTTCGTCCTGATGTATTCGCGGAAGAAGCGGTCCTGCGACTGCAGCCGGGCGACGGCATGGACGGTGCCGCGAAATGCTTCGCCCGGATCATCGACGCTGCGGGCGTCGACGATCGCCCGGGTGTAGGTGCCTGCGCGGCGCTCGAACACTTCGCGCTCCAGCGTCTCCCGGTTTGCGAAATGCCGGTAGAGCGTGGCCTGAGCGACCCCGGCGGCGCTCGCAACCTGCCGCAGGGAAAGACCGAGTCCTCCTGCGACGAACTGCTCCTCGGCCGAGGCAAGGATCATCTCGCGTGACTCTTCAAAGTCGCGACGCCGTCGCTTCTCGCCCTGATCATTCGTCGCCCGCATCGACACGAATCTAGGTGTCAGCGCAGTCGACATCAAGTTTGACGATGAGCGGGAGATCTGTAGATTCTCTGGCGAATGAACTCGAGAAGCCCGAGCACCCGTCGCAGTCAGGCCAGAACCGATCGCATCCTGACCGCGGCCGCCGACATCCTGATCGAGTCCGGTGACCCGTCGGCGCTGACGATGGTCAACGTTGCGCAGCGATCGGATCTTGCCGTGGCGACGGTCTACCGCTACTTCTCCGATCGCGACGCCATCTTCACCACGCTCTTCGACCACGCGACCAACGAGCTCGACAGGCACCTCATCGAGCGTTTCCTGAAGCTCGAGAAGGTCACGCTGTTGGGGCTGCTCGACGTGATGATGTCCAGCTACTTCGAGTTCTTCATGTCGAACAAGCGGGCCGTCGCGCTGTGGTTCGGATCGCGCCGGATGCCGGAGGTGATGGCGCGCGTCAAGCGTCGTTACGCCTACATGGGCGAATGGTTCATCGCCGGGACGACCGGCGCAGACCTTGTCTCCACGGATGTCCCCGAGTGGGGCGGCGAGTCGACCGTGTGGCTCGGCGACGCGATGTTCCAGTTCATCTTCCTTGAAGAACGCAGCGACACCCAGTGCGCGGAGATCTTCGAGGAATGGATGGGAATGCTGCGCGACCAGGTGTCCAAGTACGTCACGCCGCTGGGGAAGTCGGGC
>JBIQMF010000058.1:0-8212 GCA_044463545.1 Solirubrobacterales bacterium | reverse complement strand
TTCGGGCTCGAGGTGCAGAACAACCTCGTCCACGGCTCCGACTCGCCTGAGTCTGCAGCGCGCGAGATCGCGCTGTGGTTCCCCGAGCTCTGAGGCGGGCATGAGCGCGCCGCGGATCGTCCTCGCCTCGCGCTCGCCGCAGCGGGAGCTGATTCTGCGACGCCTGGGTCTTGAGGTCGAGGTTGTCCCCAGCGGTGTCGACGAAATCGAGACCGGCGATCCGGAGCATGTCGTCGTCGGCAACGCGCTGCGCAAGGCGCGCGCCGTCGCCGACCGGCTGGCGGCTCCTGATGCGCTCGTGGTCGCGGGCGACACGGTGATCGCGCTGGGTGGCGAGGTCATCGGCAAGCCACGTGACGCCGCCGAAGCGGCTGAATTCCTCACGCGCATGGGCGGGACCACGCATCTTGTCGTCGGCGGGCTTGCCGTGATCAGGCAGAACGGTGAGGAGGCGACGGCGGTCACCGCCACAACCGTGCGCTTCCGGGCGCTGAGTCGCCGGCAGATCGATCTCTACGTGGCCAGCGGCGAGTGGCAGGACCGCAGCGGCGCCTACGCGGTCCAGCAGGGAGGATCGATCCTGATCGAATCGATCGAGGGCGACTACCTCAACATCATCGGGCTCAGCGTCAACGATCTGGCGCGCCTGGCACCAGAGCTCGGGATCTGAGCCGGATCGCGCGCTCAGTCGCCCTCGGCCAGTTCGAGCAGCGCGGCCGCCAGCAGCGAGAACGCAGCAGGAATCATCAGCCCGCCGGCGCCGCTCACGAGCAGCACCATCACCATCACGCCCGTCAAGAGCGCTGCGATCGACGTGATCGGCCGGATTCTGCGCGCCACGACGCCGACCAGCGGGAGCGCGACGACGGCGATCGGGATCAGCCCGAGTGCCAGTACGCCGGCGCCCATGCGCTCAAAGACGCTCTGCTCGTAACCGAAGTCGAGGTAGAAGATCATGATCACCGTCACGGCCACGGTCCAGCCCAGCGCCGACCAGATGAGAACTCGCGAAATTGCATGGACGACGCGACGCGATCCGGGATTGCGCATCAGTCGGGCGCGATCGTCGGCGCGGTTGCGGTTGCGCGCCGGGATGTGCCGACTGCGTGCCGGGCGGGTTCCGGTTCCAGTTGCCATATGGGCGGCCTACCCGGGCTGGCCCGAGAGTATTCGCCAACCTGCAATTCACCGCTCACAAAAACCGATTAAGACCTGCAAATACGCGTCCGTCGCTAGACTCGCCAGCGAGTTTGCAACCGGTCGACAAGCGCCCGGTAGACCTCTTCCAGAGCCGATCCAAGAGCCAGCACCATGGGAATCTTCTCCTACCTGACGGGATTCGGCGGCCGCGACATGGCCGTCGACCTCGGCACAGCCAACACGCTCGTCTACGTGCGCGGTCGCGGCATCGTGCTCAGCGAGCCGTCGGTGGTTGCGATCGACTCACAGACCCACGACGTCCACGCCGTCGGCGTCGAAGCCAAACGCATGCTTGGGCGCACGCCGGGCAGCATCACCGCCATTCGTCCGCTCAAAGACGGCGTGATCGCGGACTTCGACGTCACCGAGCAGATGCTGCGGCACTTCATCCAGAAGGTCCACCAGTCGCGCTGGGCGCACCCGCGCGTCGTCGTCTGCGTTCCCAGTGGAGTCACCGGCGTCGAGAAGCGCGCCGTCGAAGAGGCTTGCCTCTCGGCCGGCGCCCGTCAGGCCTACCTCATCGAGGAGCCGATGGCCGCGGCCATCGGTGCCGGACTGCCGGTGTCCGAGCCGACGGGCTCGATGATCGTCGACATCGGCGGCGGCACCAGCGAGGTGGCCGTGATCAGCCTCGGCGGCATCGTCACGAGCCAATCCGTGCGCGTCGGCGGCGACGAGCTCGACGAGGCCATCGTCAGCTACGTCAAGCGTGAGTACAAGCTGATGATCGGTCAGCAGACGGCCGAAGAGGTGAAGCTCGAGATCGGCTCGGCCTTCCCGCTCGAAGAAGAGGTGCAGGCCGAGATCCGTGGCCGCGACCTCGTCTCCGGTCTGCCCAAGACGATCGTCCTCACAAACGATGAGGTCCACCGCGCCCTGGCCGAGCCGGTCGGCGCGATCATCGACTCGATCCGCGTCACGCTCGACCAGACACCGCCGGAGCTTGCCAGCGACATCATGGACCGCGGCATCATGCTGGCCGGTGGCGGGTCGCTGCTCAAGGGCTTCCCCGAGCGGCTGCGCGAAGAGACTCAGATCCCCACCCATCTTGCGGAATCGCCCCTGACCTGCGTCGCCATCGGCTCGGGTCGCTCGCTCGAAGAATTCGAGGCGATCCACCGCACGACCAAGGCGCGTCGTCGCCGCAGGTAAGCGCGGGCGATGCCGACCCGCCGACAGATTCGCCGGCGCCGCCTCACCGCAGGCGGCCTTGTCGCGCTCTGCCTTGTTGTCCTGACCGTGTATTTCGGCGAGACGGCCGGCGGCGCGCTGCACACCATGCAACGCGGCGCGATGTCGGTGCTGAGTCCTGTGCAGTCGCTGGCCAGCGGCGCAATCCGCCCCTTTCGCGACGGTGTCAACTGGATCGGCGACTCGCTGAGCGCCAAGAGTGAGAACAAGGAGTTGCGAGCCCAACTGGCCGATGCCCGCATCGAACAGGCGCGCCTGCAGCAGGCAGCGACGGAGAACGCGCAGCTGCGCAGGCTGCTCGACTTCAACGAGAGCGACGCCTTCCCGGCCGGTCGCACAGCGGTCACCGGTCGCGTGATCGCGCGTTCCCCGACCGAGTGGTACGGCCGCGTCACGATCAATGTCGGATCACGCAATGGCGTGCGCGTCAACGACCCGGTGATCGCCGCCGGTCAGAATCGAGGCGCGCTGGTCGGCAAGGTCACCACGGTGGCCGGCCGGTCTTCGCAGGTCACGCTGCTGACCGACTCCTCCAGCGGCGTCGCAGCGGTCGTGGCCAAACGCAACATCTTCGGTGTGGTCAAAGCCGGCGCCGGCGGTGAGGCGGGGGCCGAGGATCTCCAGCTCGTGTACCTGTTGCAGCGCGGCGCCATCCGCGTGCGTGACATGGTCGTGACCTCGGGCACGGTCGAAGACCCGGCCAAGGTCGACTCGCTGTTTCCTGCCGGGATACCGATCGGTCGCGTCTCACAGGTCGACGAGGAGGAGCGTCGGCTCTACGAGCGGGTGCACATCGAGCCGTACGCCGACATGCGCGACGTTCAGCTGATCCAGGTGTTGACGAGGGGACGATGAGAAACTTGGCCGACACTGGGAGCGGACCCTGAGATGACGCCCGACCAGCTGCGCGCATTTCGGAGACTCACGCTCGTCGTCGCCGGCGGCGTGCTGGTACAGATCGCCGTCATCACGCAGTTCCGGCTGCTGGGCGTCGTGCCCGACTTCATTCCTGTCCTGGTCGTCTCGATCGGACTTCTGGGCGGGTCGGTCGCCGGGGCCTCTGTCGGGTTCATCGCCGGCTTTCTGATTGACCTGATGTTGCTGCAGACGATGGGCGTCTCATCGCTGCTGCTGACGATCGGCGGCTATGCGGCGGGGCGCCTGCGCGAGCTCTACGACCCGGTGCACCCGCTGACCAGTTCGGCCGTCGGCGCCAGCGCCAGCATCTTCTTCACGGTCGGCTTCGGCGTACTGCAGTTCTCGCTGGGTCAGCCGGCGCCCGAGCCGTTGACGATGCTCTGGCAGGTTGCCGTCTCCGGACTCTACGGCGCACTGATGGCGCCGCTCGTCTTCCGCGTGGCGCGCTGGGCGATGCTGCCGCTGATCGGCGCGGGGGCCGATCCTGTGCGTCGTCGGAGGCGCGCAGAGATCACCTCGCAGAGCGTGCTCGCTGCGCCCACGATCGACCAGCGCCGACGCCGCAGCACGCGACGCAGGAGGCGCTACTGATGTCGACGCGATCTCCGTTCTTCCGCCTGCCTGACCGTGGTGGCGATGCCATCGGCGCGCGCAGCGCGATGCGCGTGGCGATCCTGGGCACGGTCGCACTGTGTCTCTTCGCCATCGTCTTCTTCCGGCTCTGGTTCCTGCAGGTGCTGACCGGCGATCAACGCCTGGCTGAGGCCAACCAGAACCGTGTGCGCGACGTGCGCGTGGAAGCGCCACGCGGCGACATCCTCGACCGCAACGGGCGCACGCTTGTCATAAACAAGAGCTCATGGCAGGTCCGCGTCGACCAGAACGCATGGGGGATCAGGCTGTCGGAGAAGAACAGGCAACTGGTCTTCTCGGACCCCGGGTTTGCGCCGGTGCTGAGGCGGCTGGCGCGCGCCCTGGGCGTGCGCGAGGCCGAGCTCAAGGCAAAGATGCGCGACTCGATAATCCAGGAGGGGTTCGCCAACGCTGTCGTCGCCGAGGACGTCGACTTCAAGGGAGTCGTCAAGGTCAGCGAGCGCGCCGCAGATTTCCCGCACGTGACGGTTTCGCAGTCGTACAAGCGCGCCTATCCGAACGGCGCGCTGGCGGCACACCTCTTCGGCTATGTGCGTGAGATCAACGCCGAGCAACTGGGCTCGCGCCACTTCGAGGGTGCGCGTCAGGGCGACATGGTGGGGCAGACCGGACTCGAGTACCAGTACGACCGCTACCTGCGCGGCAAGCCGGGCGTCGAGCGCATCGAGGTTGAGGCCAGCGGCAAGGCGCGTCAGGAACTTCCGGGGCGTCGTCCGCAGACCGGAAACAGTCTGCGCCTGACCATCGACAAGGGCCTGCAGGAGGCCGGTGAGGCGGCCATCGCGCGCGGCTCGGGGGGAAACCCGCTGCACGGCTCGGCATTCGTCGTGATGGACGTGCACAGCGGCGAGATCCGCGCCATGGGCAGCTACCCCGACTACGACCCTGCGGTCTTCAGCGGCGTGCTGCGCCAGTCGGTCTACGAGCGCATCAGTTCGAAGGCCAACGGCTTCCCCATCATCAATCGCACGATCGGCTCTGCCTACCCGCCTGGATCGACCTTCAAAGTTGTGACGTCGATCGCCAACATGCAGGCCGGCCTGCTCACGCCCGACTGGTCGATCGACGATGCCGGTGTCTGGGAGTACGGCGGCTACAAATGGCAGAACGCCGGAAAGGAGCCGCTCGGGCGCATCAACCTGACCCAGGCGCTCCAGTACTCGAGCGACATCTACTACTACCAGCAGGCGCTCAAGGCCTACCAGAAGGGCGGCCAGGTGATCCAACGTATGGCCGGTCGCATGGGGCTGGGGCGCACGCCCAACATCGACCTGCCCGACGCCATCGCCGGCCAGGTCTCCAACCCCAGAATCATCCGCAAGGTCTACGACCGTCCGTGGAACGCCGGGGACAACATGAATGCCTCGGTCGGTCAGGGCTCGACGCTGACTTCGCCGCTGCAGATGGCCGTTGCCTACGCGGTGCTGGCCAACGGCGGCTATGTCGTGACGCCGCACCTCGGGCTCGGAATCGACCGTCCCGACGGGCAGGCGGTGCAGGAGATACGTCAGCCGGCGCGGCGCAAGCTCGACCTCGAACAGTCGAATCTCGACGCGATCCTGCGCGGCCTGCACGCCGCCGCGCAGACGCCCGGCGGGACGTCATACACGGTGGTCGGCGACCTTCCCGTAGCGATCGCAGGAAAGACCGGAACGGCCGAGGCCGGAGCCGGCAAAGAGGACCAGTCGTGGTACGTCGCGCTCGCGCCGTACCCCAACCCGCGCTATGTTGTTGCGGTGACGGTCGAACAAGGTGGTTTCGGCGCTGAATCAGCTGCGCCGGCCGCAAGACAGATCCTCGCAAAGCTTTTCCGGCTCGGTAGGACCGAGCAACAGAAGTGGCAGCCGGGCCGTTCCGAATAGCCCAAGGCGCCCTCCGAAACCCGATTTTCATACGCATCGCGATGCCAACTGCAGACATTCCAGCCCAGCGGCTAGACCCGACAGGGGTCGCCGCCGGGGTCAAACGATTCCGTTCAGCGCCGTCTGAACAAGCGATTGTGCGCGGCTTCGACTGGCCGCTGCTGCTGGCTGCCGTCGGCCTGATGATCTGCAGCGTCGTCGTCATCTCTGGCGCGACGAAGGACGACATTCCGGGTGCGCCCAGCTACTACGTGATCCGCCAGGCGATCTTTGCCACGGTGGGGCTGGCGCTGCTGCTGCTGGTCAGCCGGATCGACTACAGGCGGCTGCGCGAGTACCGCACGCAGATCTATGCGTTCCTCCTGGCCTCGAACGCCTTCGTGCTCGTCGTCGGCGGTGCCATCCAGGGATCGCGTCGCTGGATCGACCTCGGCTTCTTCCAGTTCCAGCCCTCTGAGCTGGGCAAGGTGCTGCTCATCCTCACGCTGGCAGGCTTCATCGCCGACCGCGCGCGCGAGCGCCACTCCGACGGCATCGTGCTGCCGGTTCTGGGTCTGGCCGCCCTGCCGGCGCTGCTCGTCTTCATGCAGCCGGACCTCGGCTCGGCCATGGTCTACGGCGCCATCACGTTCACGCTGCTGTTCATCGCCGGCGTGCCCTGGCAACAGATGACGGGGCTGGTCCTCGTCGTGCTGGTGATCATCTCGGCCGTGCTGTGGGCGCTGCCGTCGGCCGGCGTCAACGTGTTGCACGAGTATCAGGTCGACCGGCTCACAGGCTTCCTGCACCCGGGCGACGACCCCTCTGGGCAGGCGTTTCAGCAGACTCAGGGGCAGATCGCCATCGGCGCCGGCGGGCGCACAGGACGCGGCGCGGAACACGCGACGCAGACGCAACTCAACTTCATTCCAGAGCACCACACTGACTTCGTCTTTGCGGTGGTCGGAGAGTCGTACGGCTTTGCCGGAGCGGCTCTCGTGATGACGCTTTACGCGCTGCTGATCTGGCGCGGGCTGCGCATTCTTGCGCTGGCCCGGGACCATTTCGGTGCGCTGATCGCCGCGGGAGTCGTGGCGATGTTGATGTTCCAGATATTTGTAAACGTCGGGATGAACGTCGGCATCATGCCCATCACGGGTGTGACGCTGCCGCTGATGAGTTACGGGGGAGCCTCCGTGCTCGCCACGTTCATCGCGCTCGGCCTGATGCAGTCGGTCGCCGTACGCAGCGCACACTGAGCGCATCGCGGGACGGCCCTCTGCGGGTCGGGTTCAAACATTTCAGAGGTAAAAAGTGAAGAAGAAGGTTCTGGTCAGCGCTGACCCCAACGAAACGCGCGTCGCGCTGCTCGAAGCATCCGGCTCACCCAAACGGATCAAGGACAAGAACGGCTCGGGCAGGTCTGACGCCGGTGACAGCACGAAGTGGCGGACTGCCGAGCTCTACCTCGAGCGCCGCGGCGGACGCTCGATCGTGGGCAACATCTACAAGGCCCGGGTTGAGAACGTCGTCGCCGGCCTTGAGGCGGCCTTCGTCGACATCGGGTTCGAGAAGAACGGCTTCCTGCACGTCGACGACATCATCGTCGACGGCAAGCAGGTGGCGCGCCGCGGCACTGGTCGCGGGGCCAAGATCAGCGACCTGCTCAAGAGCGGTCAGGAGATCGTCGTGCAGGTCACGAAGGACCCGCTGAAGACGAAGGGCGCGCGCCTCACGATGCAACTTGCGATTCCCGGCCGCTACATGGTCTTCGTGCCCAGCGGCGAGGGCGTGGGCTTCTCGCGCAGACTTGAGGACAAGGAGCGCATCCGGCTCAAGCGCGAATCGCGCGGGCTCGACCTGCTGGGAGGCGGCGCCATCATCCGCACAGCAGCCCGTGGCGCCACGCACGAGGATTTCGTGCGCGAGCTGATCTACCTCAACATGCTCAACGGCGTGCTCGAGGGCCGCGCCAAGGAGTCGAGCGCGCCGGCCATGATCTTCCAGGAGGCCGACCTCTCGATCCGCGTGATCCGCGATGTCTTCACCGACGAGCTCGACGAGGCGCTGATCGACGACGAAGCCCAGTACGAGCGCGTCAAGTCGTTTCTGACGCGTACCGCACCGGAGTTGGCCGACCGTGTGGTCCGCTACGAGGACGGCAAGCAGACGCTGTTTGAGCGCTACGGCGTGGAGGAGGAGATCAAGAAGATCCTCTCGACCCGTGTCGACCTGCCCAGCGGCGGCTATCTCGTGATCGAACACACCGAGGCGCTCACGATCATCGATGTCAACACCGGCTCATTCACCGGGCGCGGCAAGGCGCGTGGGCTCGAAGAGACGATCACGCACACGAACCTCGAGGCTGCCGAAGAGGCCGTGAGGCAGATCCGCCTGCGTGACATCGG
>JBIQMF010000057.1:0-8234 GCA_044463545.1 Solirubrobacterales bacterium | reverse complement strand
CGCGTGGGTGTAGGTCCAGATGCCGGCCGCGTCTGCCGCCGTTGCGCCGACCACGGCGCCGCCGAGTTCGATCTCGACGGTGGCCAGTGGCTCGGCCAGGCCGCTCAGAGTCGGAGTCGCACTTGCCACGGCGGAGTCTTCGGCGGGTTGGCCGATCAGCGGTGCTCCAGGGGCGGTCGTGTCGACGGTGAAGTTGCGCGTCACGGGCTGCGAAGTGACGCCGAAGGCGGTCGCAGTGGCGGTGATCGAGTGCGCGCCGTCGGCCAGCGCCGGGGTCAGCTCAAGCGACCACAGCCCGCCAGGCGCCGTCGCCTGCAGCCAGGGGCCGTCATCTACGCGCACGCGCACGACGGCGAATGCGTCGGAACTGCTTCCGCTTGCTGTGGGGGAGTCCGTCGCCAGATGAGCACCTTCCGCCGGTGCCTCAATCGAGAGTGTCGGCGCGCTTAGGCCACCCTCCGGAGTCTCGCTCAACTGGCCGCTGTGGCCCGGCGCATCCGGCGTCGCCGGAGCGGCCCCGCGCGTGCCGCCGCCACCGTTCACGACGATTCCTGCGACGCCGCTCGCGGCGTCGACATCGCAGTTGCCGGAGTCGCTCTGAAGCAGCACCACGCCACCTCCGCCACCCCCGCCAGGTCCGTGGACGCCCGAGCTTGAGGGTTCGTCGCCACCGTCGCCTCCACGCGCCGAGAGCACGGTGCATGCGGCCGCGCCGCTGAACCTGGCGTAGACCACACCGCCGGCGCCGCCACCACCAGCCCCATCTCCTGAGACCGATGTCGCAGAGTCACCGCCGCCAGCGCCGTCGGCTTCGATCCGCCCAGCGCCGCCCAGCGCCGCCGCGCGCACCAGCACAAACCCGCCGCCGGCGCCTCCGGCGCCGCCGTTGGCGTTGTTCTGGTCGCCGGCGCCGCCGCCTCCCCCGAAGACTGCCTGCTCAAAGGCCGAATAGGCAAGCGGTGCGCCGCCCAGACCACCGACATCGCGGTTGCCGTCGTAGGCCCAGCCGCCGGTTCCGCCACGACCGCCATTGCTTCCGCCGCCGCCACCGGCGTTTGAGCAGTTTCCACCGCCACCGCCGTTGGCGCGGTTGCCACGCGAGGCGTTGCTGACGGCGTCGCCGGGGTAGTGCCCGAAGAGATAGCCCTCGCCTTTGCCGCCGCCGCCCGCGCCGTCGAGCTGCGTGCAGCCGCTGGCGTCGCCGCCGTGAAGCACGCCGCCGCGGAAGCCACTTGCGCTGGCTGAAATTCGGCTGGCGGCGTCGCTGAGGTGGACCGTGCCGGTAGCCACAAATGCCGTCACGCCGCCGCTGTTTCCGTCCCACGCGTTGGCCGTCCACGCGGCTCCTGCGGCGATCTCGACGTCGCTGAACTCGGGGACGGCGACAACCTGGCTGCCGGCGCCAGCGAAGCTGCGGGTGAGCGGCGAGTCAAGCGTCAGAAGCATCCCGCTGGCCGGACTCCCAGAGATCGCCGAAATGCGCGCAAACTCCCAGCGGCCGACTGCGGATGTTGTGATGTCGATTGTGTTCTGATCGCCGCTGGGCGGGGCCGGTGCGTCGGCGCTTGACTGCAGCACCAGCACGAGTCGACCGGTCTCAAAACCGGTCTGTGCCAGCGATCCGCCATCGCTCGCGGTAGCTGAGGCGCCGCTGCGCGCAGGCCCGGTGACGAGTTCAGAGCTGCCTGCCGGCGCTGCCGCGCTGAGTGGGGCGCTGTGGTTGAGCGGCCCGCTGCCGGTCACGGTGACCGAACCCTCGTGGCCGTCACCGAGCATGAAGTCGTCAAGCGCTGCCGCGGCACCGCCGGCACTAAGGCTCAGCAGTGTGAGCAGCAGGGCAAGCAGCAAAGTTGTGCGTCGTGCTGTCCGCGCAAGGGGAGTCATCACCATGTAGAACATCGGCTGAGGTCGACAGTTTCCCATCTGCGCCGGCATTCTCGCGCATTTGGGTGCTTAAGCGCAAAAGGCCGCACCCGCCTTCTCGGCAGGTGCGGCCCCTTGCAGATCCAGAACTACTTGATCACGACCGGGATCACGAACGAGCCGGTGTTGATCTTGCGCGGCTTCTTCGGTCGGCTGCCGACGACGGCCTTGACGCGCACGAACACGGTCGTCGGGTCGGTCGCGTACTTGAGCTTGGCACTGAACTTGCCGCTCTTGCTGATCTTGGCGCTACCGATCTGCTTCCACGAACCGTTGCAGCCGACACGGGCTTCCACAAGTGCCTTGGCCTTGGGGTAGAGCGGCTTTGTGACGGCACCGGTGACGACGATGCGCTGACCCTTCCAGACGGCAGAAGTGGTCGCCATGCGGCGTGTCAGCTGCGTCCAGCCGGTCGTCACGACTCCGCCGGTTGCGCTGCTGCCGGCCTGCACTCGGTAGGCGGTCTTCTTCGACTTCCAGAGCTTCTTGGCCGGGGCCTTGAAGCTGACCTTGAAGGTGCCGTCGGCCTTGACCACCACGCGGGCAGCCGCCTTCTTCGGCTTCGGGCGGTACTGGATTGTGACGCGCGTACCGACGTATGCGGTCTTGGCGAAACCGGCCACGGTGACCTTCTTGCCCTTGGCCCTGACGTCGGTGATCGTCACGCCCTTGGGGAAGCACTGGCCGGGGTCTTCGGCCGGCGGCGGGGGCGGCGGGTTGTAGGGCGCGCTCGTGGCGGTGAATGCCAGCGCCTGCGAGCTCGTGTTGCCGACGAGGTCACGGAAGATGACCGTCAACGTGTGCGGTCCTTCGACGAGCTGCTGCGAGGGCGTGTAGGGCGAGAAGCAGTTCTCTGCCGCGCCACCGTCGATCGAGCAGGTCATCGTCGCACTGGTGTCGTCAGAGCTCATGATGAAGATCGGCATGGCGCCGTTTAGGCCACTGCCGGCCTGCTGGACAACATTGAGGTTGCCTGGCGGGGTCGTGTCCACAGTGATCTGGCGCACGGCCGACTGCGAGCTCGTATTACCGGCGGCGTCGGTCGCCGTGGCCGTGATGTTGTAGGTGCCGTCGACGAGCGTCTCGAGCGCAACGCTCCAGGCCCCGCCGCCGTCGGCGGCGACGGAAGTTGCCGTCGTGTTGCCGTTGAGCAGGATGCGCACCGTCGAGCCTGCCTCGGCCGTGCCGCTGACGGTCGGCGTCGTCTCGGTCGTGAGGTGACCGTTGGGCGGGCTGATGATCGAGGGCGCTTCCGGCGCGATCGAGTCGACGGTCCACTCGTAGGTCACGATCTCGCTCATGTTGCCGCCGCTGTCGGCACCGCGCAGCGCGAACGTGTGCGCGCCCTGGCCGACGCTGAACGGTTCAGAGCCGCTCTCGGCGAAGACGTTGAACGGCCCGCAGTAGTTCCAGGAGCCGGCCACGGATCCGGTGCTGACACGGCACTCGAACTTGACTGGCTCGTTGGCCTCAAACGAGAAGGTCGGGTTCGTGTTGTTCGAGACAGACACAGGGTGGGCGGTGATCGAGACGACTGGGTCGTTGGCGTCGATCGTCACCGAGACGGTGTCGGACACCGGGGACTGGTTGCCGACGTCATCGCTGGCGGTCGCGGTGATCGCGTGCGTCCCGTCGGCCAGGCCGGCCAACAGACCGCTGCCCGAAGTCGGGAACTCAAACGACCAGATGCCGCTGCCGTTGGCTGAGACGGTGGCCAGCGGGTTTCCGTTGACACGGATCGTCACGCTGCTGAGCTGTTCGGCGATGCCCGAAATCGTCGGCTTCTTGTCGGTCAGAGTCACGCCGTTGGTGGGTGAGGTGATGACCGGCTTCGTCGGGGCAAGCGTGTCGAGCGTCCAGGTGTGGGTCTGCGCGACGCCTTCGTTCCCGGCGACGTCGGTCGCCTTGACGGCGAAGGTGTGCAGGCCGTCCGTGAACTGCGGCAGCGTGAACTGGTGCGGGCTGCTGCAGCTCGTGAAGGGAACACCGTCGACCGAGCACTTGAACTGCGCTCCGGCCTCGGCCGTGAAGCTGAAGTTCGTGACGCGGTTGTTCGTGCGGTTGGGCGGTGTGGCAGTGATCGTCGTTGTCGGCGGCGTCACGTCGACGGTGAACTGGCGCGTGATCGTTGTGACGTTGCCGGCGGCGTCCGTTGCCCGCACCTGGATGCTGTTGAGGCCTTCGGCCAGCGGCGGCAGGTCAGCTGCACTGGGGGTCCAACCGCTGACGCAGTTGCTCCACGGGCTGATGCTGCCGGTGGTGGAGACGCGGCACTCGCGCACGAGCGGGGTCGGACTGCTGTCAGTCGCCGTGAAGACGACGTTGGGGTCCGGGTTGTTGATTGTGCTGTTCTGGACCGGCGCGGTGATCGTCACGACCGGGGGAGTGCTGTCCACGCGCACTGAGATCGAGGTGATCGGACCGGGGTTGCCGGCTGCGTCGATCTGACGCACGGCGATCTCGGCAACGCCGGAGGTGTTGTAGGCGGGGAACAGATCGACCGTCCAAGCGCCGGTGCTGTTGTCGACCTCGGCGGGGTAGGGGCTGCCTTCCACGCTGACGGTGACCGAAGCGCCTGCTTCGGCGCCGGTGCCGTTGACCGTGGCGATGCTCTTGACCTCTGCGTTGTGCGTCGGCGAAGCGATCGTCAGCGCAGCTGGCGGCACGTTGTCCACGAAGAAGCTGCGGTTGGTTGCGCTACTGACGTTGCCGGCGGCGTCGCGGGCCGTCACAGTGGCGGTGTAGGAGCCATCGGGCAGGCCGCTGAAGTTGCGTGCCCAGTCGCCGTTGGCGTTGACGTCGGCTTCGACGTCCTGACCGGATGAGAGCACGATGCGCACGGTCGAGTTGGCCTCGGCCTTGCCGACGATCCATGCCGACGAGCCCGTGACGTAGGAGCCCGACGCCGGCAGCTGAATGGTTGGAGCACTGGGCGCGATCGTGTCGACCGTGAAGGTCGTCTGCGCCGTCGAGACGTTTCCGCCAAGGTCGGTCGCTTGGATCTGGAAGGTCTGGGCACCCTGCGACGCAGTGAAGCTGTAGCTGGGCGCAGCGCACGGCGTGACAACAGAGTCGTTGAGCCTGCAGACGAGCGTGAAGGCGTCGTTGTCGGTCGCGGTGAAGTTGACCGTGATGGCTGTGCCTGAGTTGACGTAGCTGCCGTTGGCTGGGCTTGAGATGGCCACGACGGGCGGCTGATTGTCGACGATGAAGGTCGTCGTGTCGCTTGTCGGGCTGACGTTGCCGGCGGCGTCCGTGCTGACGACGCTGAGCGTGTGTGAGCCGTTTGCGAGGTCGCTCGAAGGCGTGTGGCTCCAGACTCCACTGCCGTTTGCGGTCAACGTCACCGAAGTGGGGGAGCCGTCGATCGTGAGCTTCACTGTCGTGCCCGCCTCTGCCGTACCGGTGATGGCTGGGCGCGAAATGTTGACGCCACTGCCGTTTGCCGGAGCCGTGATTGTCGGCTTGACCGGGGCGGTGCGGTCAACCTTGAGGTTGCGCGTTGCCGAGGTCTGGCTGACGTTTCCGAAGGCGTCGGTGGCCGTCACCTCGATTGCGTAGTCACCCTCGGCGAGGTCGGGGCTGAAGGTGTAGCTCCAGGCCCCAGCGGCAGCCGTAGTAGTTGTCGACTGCGGTGTGCCGTTGACGATCACCGTCACGACGGCATCGCTTTCTGCAGCACCGCCGATCGTGACCGGAGAGTCGTTGATCGAACG
The DNA here is from genome assembly GCA_044463545.1 of Solirubrobacterales bacterium. Taxonomy (GTDB): domain Bacteria; phylum Actinomycetota; class Thermoleophilia; order Solirubrobacterales; family JACPNS01; genus JACPNS01. The sequence goes on along the minus strand of JBIQMF010000057.1, from coordinate 2,595 downwards.
GTCGCTGGGCGGCGTGCTGATGGTCGGACGCGCAGGCGCGATGTTGTCGAACGTGAAGGTCACGCTGGCGTCTGCGGAGTTACCGATCTGGTCGGTAGCGCGGGCCGTGATGCGGTACTCGTGGCCGCTGATCAGCGTCGGTGCGAAGTCCGGCGGCGAGCAGAGCTCGAAGGCAGCCGGTCCGCCGACGGTGAGATCCTCGATCTCGCACTCAAAGCTGACGGCCGATGCGGCGTCAGAGCCATTGAACGCGATCGTCGAGGTGTTCACGAGTGCGCCGTTACTCGGGCTCGTGATCGCGATCGACGGCGGCGAATGGTCGATCATCAGCGTCACCAAAGTGCTGCACGCACTGGTGTTGCCGGCATCGTCGGTCGCACGCGCGCAGACGCTGTACGTGCCGTCGGGCACGCCGTCGAAAATGGCGTCCCAGTTGCCGTTTACGGCGACCGGGCCACTTGCGACCGGGGTCAGGTCGTCGTGGCTCCCGCAGGTTGCCGGCGTCTCGCAGGTGAGGTAGATGTCGACGCCGGTCGCGAACTGCGCCGTGCCGCGGAAGGTCACCGCGTCAGCGGCGTAGACGAGCGTGTCACCGGTGATGACTGGTGGGCTCGGCGCCGTCGTGTCGTAGTTCCAGACGTGCACTGCCGGAGCGGGTTCGACGATGCCGTTGGCCGTTGCGCGCACGCGGAAGGTGTGGATGCCCTCGCTGACGGTGATGTCCTGCGGCGTGGCGCAAGGGGTCCATGCGGCGCCGTCGAGCGAGCATTCGAAGCTGCTGGGCTTGTTTGCGCTGAAGCTGAAGTGTCGCGTGTCGACGTTGGTCGCGGCGTTGTTCGGCGTTGCCACGAGCGTCGTCGTCGGCGGCAGCAGGTCGACAGTCCAGGTCGTCGACGCAACCGTCTCGTTGCCGGCAAGGTCGGTCGCCGTGACCGTCAAGGTGTGAGAGCCGCTCGTGAGGTGCGCGAAGGTCGCGCCACTGGCGCAAGAGGCCTCGACCTCGCTGTCGAGCTTGCAGGTCGTGGTGACGCTGCCGTTGCTTCCGTTTGAGCCCGTGTCCGAGGCGCTGAAGGTCAGTGTGGCGCTGCCACCGCTGGTTCCGCCGTTGGCCGGGCTGCTGATGCTCAGCGCCGGCGGGGTGGAGTCAATCGTCCAGCTGTAGAGGTAGCTGCTGACCGTCTCGTCGCCCTGATGGGCGTTGACACGGAAGCTGTGGTCGCCGTTTGCCAGTGGGCCGTAGCTGAACGGTGAGCTGCACGGGGCGGCCGGTGCACCGTCGAGTTCACAGGTGAACGTCGCATCGTGGACGGTCGCGCTGAAGAGGAACTCGTGCGACGCGAGGTTGCTGAGCGCCGCCGGGGCGTCCGTGATCGCGACATTGAAGCCGGAGGTGTCGGTGACCCAGGCCAGTGTCGTGACGTCGCTGACGTTGCCTGCCTTGTCGGTCGACTGGACGCTGAAGGTGTGCGCGGCGTCCGTAAGCGTGCCGGGGGTCGAGTAGGAGTCCGAGCACGGCTGCCACGGGCCGCCGTCGAGGCTGCACTCGAAGGTCACACCCTGCTCGGCGTTGTAGAAGGTGAAGGTCTCGCTGGGTGCGCTCGAGACACCGTTGGGCCCGGAGACGTTGGGCGCCGGGGGCGGGGTTTGGTCGACGACCCAGGTATAGGTCGAGACGACGCCGACGTTGCCGGCGGCGTCTGTCTGACGCACGAAGAAGCTGTGCTCGCCCTCAGGCAGACCCGTCTTCGAGATGTCGGTGTCACTGGCGCAGCCCGTCGCAAACCATCCCTCCGTGTCCCACTGGCACTCGAGCGTGCCGCCGGGCTCATCGGTTGAGAAGTTGATCGTCGCGTCGGCGTCGTTGGTTGTACGGTCGGCACCGCCGGGTCCGCTGTTGAAGCTCGCGGCAGCCGGGCCGACGGAGTCGACGGTGAAGCTGCTGACTGCTGCGACGCCCGTGTTGCCGGCGAGGTCTGTGTGCGTGACGGCAAGTGTGTGCAGTCCCTGGCTGAGCGCCGCAGAGGGCACCCAGGGCGAGGTGCAGGCGGTAGGCGCGCCACCGTCGATGACGCACGAGGAGTTCGAGGCGGGGTTGACCTCATCCAGCGTGAAGAGCACCTGTGGGGTTGTCGTGGTGACGGTGTGCCCGCTTGGCGGCCAGTCGATCGTCACAGTCGGTGCCGTGGTGTCAACCGTGAAGCTGACCGAAACCGACGGTCCGTTGTTGAGGGCGCCGTCGCGGTGGCGGACTGCAAGTGTGTGGTTGCCGTCGGCCAGCGCAGGAAGGGCGTCGCCGGAGCTGCAGCTGTACTCGGCGCCGCCGTCGATCTGGCAGAAGCTGGCACCGGGGTTGACGTCGTTGACACTGAATGAAATCGTCGAGGATGGGCCGCTGTAGCCGCCGTTCGCCGGGGCCGACACGGAGACGGTCGGCAGGGTGGTGTCGACGACGATGCCGCGCACCGCTGTGGTCACGTTGCCGGCCTTGTCGGTGTGCATGATCTCGACCGTGTTCGGGCCGTCGAGTAGTGCCGGCGGCGTGTAGGGCGAGTCGCAGCTTGCGAATCCGCCGCCGTTCACACGGCACTGCGAGAG
>JBIQMF010000056.1:0-8234 GCA_044463545.1 Solirubrobacterales bacterium | reverse complement strand
AGCAGGTTGCCGTGGTCGGCCATGGCGTATCCGAAGTCGGACGAGAGAAACTCAAAGTTGTGCATGCCCCCGGCAGCGGCAGCCATCACCGGCGTCCAGGTCGCCCCGGCGTCAAGCGACTGCAGGATCCTGCCGCCGACGCTGAGCAGACCACGCCCCTGGGCGTCGAAGTGCATGTCACCCAGCGGATCGACCGACCCACCGGTCGGCGCCGCGCCCTGCTTGCGCCAACTCTGCCCGCCGTCCGCCGTGACCTGGATGTCGCCGTTGCTGAGCAGCAGATAGCCGCTGGTGCTGGTGGGGAAATCAACCTCGAGGATCTTGGCGCTGCAGTTGTCGTCGCTGGCGCTCCACGGCAGTCGCTTGACGCTGGCCCCGGCGTCGTCGGTGCGGCGCAACGCACAGCTGCCGCCGAAGACGATCGAGTTTCGTGAGATCGGCTCGACCACGCGGATGTCGTCGAGCAGGCCGGTCCTGACCGCGTCCCAGCTACCGCCGCCGTCGTCCGACCAGATCAGCGTGCCGGTGGCTCCGCCGGCCCAGACTCGTCCTTCGGCCTGCGCGACGTGCAGCAGCGAATGACCCTGAGGCAGTGGGTTTGCCCAGGTCCAGCCGGTGTTGCCGGCGGGGATCGGCGCGCCAGAAGCCGCCGGCGGGGCCGCCGTGCAGCAGAGCGCGAGCACCAGACCGAGAGACAGTTTGAGACGCCGCATACTCAACAAGACCTTCAACACCTGACCGCTCAGTGAGTTGCGCCGGGCGTCGTCTCAGAGGTCGCCCGAGAGCTGGCTGCCGGGGTCCTCAAGGGCTGTCAGTTGCGCGGCCGTCAGCTCTCTGCGGTCAGCGATCAGCCTGCGGCCGAGTTCGATGTCCTCGCTGCGCCCGACGGCCGCGACCTGGGCCACGCGCGAGGCGTCAAGGCGCCACACGCTGAATGCGCCTGCGGCCGGGTCACCGCGCACGATCTCGCGGTCCCACTCGAGCGCCGGGCCGACCGACTCGATCTCAACGTCGGCGAGGTCGCTCCAGAAGTATGGGACGACGTCGTGCGCGTGCTGGCCACCCAGCATGTTCAGCGCGGCGGTACGACCGTGGTTGAAGGCGACGTCCCAGTGCTCGACGCGGATGTGCTGCTGGTGAAACGGCGAGTACCACTCGGCGACGTCGCCGGCCGCGAAGACATCGGCGGCCGAACTCCTCAGCTGTGCATCGACGAGGATGCCGCCGCGTGGACCGAGCTCGAGCCCGGCAGCGGCCGCAAGGGTCGTCTCCGGATGCACGCCCGCACCGATCACAACTACGTCGCTTTCAAGCTCAAGGCCGGATTCGCAGACCACGCTGCCGACCCGCTGCCCGTCGCCGTCGATGCGGTCGAGACGCTCGCCCGGGTGGAGCACCACGCCCAGGGACTCGAGATGCGCACGCGCCCAGCGACCGAACACGTCTCCCAGCGCCGTCTGCAGCGGCAGGTCCTCGAGCATCACGATGCTGCACGAACAGCCGTGGCGCGCCAAGGTGGCGGCGACCTCGCAGGCGATGAAGCTGCCACCGATCAGCGTCACACGCCGGCCGAGGTTGTCGAGGTCGGCGAGGATCGAGTCGCTGTTGCCGAAGGCGCGCAGGTAGTGGATGCCGTCCTGACCCATGCCTTCGGTGTGCAGGAGATTGACGTTGGCGCCGGTCGCCACGAGCGCGCGGCCGTAGCTGACCACCTCTTTGTTCATCAAGGTCGCCTCATGGGCTGCGGGGTCGAGCTTGACCACGTTCATGCGCGTCATCAGCTCGATCTTGTTCTCGCGCCAGAACTCCTCCGGCCGGAAGCGGTCCATCGCGCGGTCCTCGGTAGCCGCGAGATAGCCCTTCGTCAACGCCGGTCGGTTGTAGGGCGGCTCGGGCTCGCGTCCGACGATCAGGATCGAGTCGTCCGAGTTCTCGCGCAGGTGGCGAGCACAGTTGGCCGACGCAAGGCCCCCTCCGATCAGCAGATGATCGACATGGCGGGAAGCCATCTCAGCCGAACGACTCTTCCGGGGCGTCGAACAGTGTCGTGATCGACTCCTCGAGGCCGGGGTTGAGCACCAGCATGACTTCGTCGCCGGGCTCGATCACGGTGTCCGCGGAGGGCACCATGCCGTCGCCGTCGCGCACGAGGGCGATGATCAGGCCGCCGGCCGGCAGATCGACGTCGCGGACGGCCTTGTTGGCCGCGACCGAGCCTTCGCTGGCCTCGACCTCGATGATCTCGAGACCCTCGTGGTGGAGCTTGAGCAGGTGCACGAGGCCGTACTTGGGCACCTCGTGTTCGATCAGGCTCAGGATCAGGTCGGTCGAGCTGACCACCGGGGAGATCTCAAGCAGGCTGAAGTGCTCCATGTTGCGGATGTTGTTGCAGCGCGCGATGATCTGCTTTCGCCCGTACTTCTCGCGCGCGACCTGCGAAATGATGATGTTGTCCTCGTCGTCGCCGGTCACGGCGATGACCATGTCGGCGCGCGTGATGCCGGCGCGCTCGAGCACCCACAGCTCGGTTCCGTCGCCGAGGTGGACGACGTGCTCGAGCTGCGGCTCGAGCATCGACCAGCGACGCCGGTTCTCCTCGATCAGCGTGACCTCGTGGCCCTTGCTCATGAGCTCGCGCGTGAGGTTGAGCCCGACCTTTCCGCCGCCCACGACCAGGATGTACATCAGACGCTCCCGATCTCGGCGGCGCTGGCGCGCACGGCCGCGGTCAGCATGTCGATTCCGGCCTGGGTCGGGCAGATCGTGTGCAGGCCCTGCTCGGCGAACCAGTCGGCCCGGCGCGGGTCGAGCACGCGGACGACGACCTTGGGCACGTTGAAGCGCTTCTGCGCGATCTGCGCGATCACGACGTTCGTGTTGTCACCGTTGGTGGCGGCGACGAAGGCGTCTGCCTGCTCGATGCCGGCCTCGAGCAGCGCGTCGATCTCCAGCGCCGTACCGACTGTGAAAAGCCCACCGGCATCTTCCCAGTTGGCCTCCATGTCAACATCGAGCAGTCGGTGCGATTCTGCGCTCTCGTCGAGCACGGAGACGGTGTGACCGTCGGAGAGGAGTGTCTTGGCCAGGGCGCTGCCAGCGCGCCCGCAACCGACTATCAGTACGAACATGCAGAGCAGATTACTCAGCGCCCATGGCAGTCGCCACGCGCGCGCCGAGCAGCCCGCGGCGGGCGGCCTCAGGCGATCGTGTCGATGAAATCGTCGAGGTTCTCGTCGTCGTTCTCGTCGGTAGCGGCGACCGGCTGATCGGCCTCGTGCGGGCGCACCGCGTCGGTCGGGTGCACGGCGGCCGGCGTGACTGGACTGTGCTCCTCGGTCAGCCCCTCCATGCGTTCGACGCGGTCGGCCTCGCGACGCGCAAACTCGGCGGAAACATGCGGGTTGGCGGCGATCGATTCGGCCAGTGCGGCGACGTCCGTCTCCGGCGGCGCAGTGAGCAGCACGCGACAGGGTGCCTTGCGCGTGACGTACTCGGTGACCTTTCCGATGAACTCTGCCGCGCGCGGCTCGACGCCGCCCAGCAGCGGCCCACCGCGGATCCGCGACGGACGCTCGGCGGCCAGGACGATGAGCTCGACGCCGCGCCGCGCGGCCTCGCGCACGATCGCCTCGCCGGTCGAGCGGGCGCGCACCGTGGCCGTCGCGACCTCCACACCCTGGTACTCCTCGCCGACCTCCTTGGCGCGCGCCAGGATCTGCCGCGCTCGCGTCAGCCGCTCGGGCGGCACCGGCGCGTCGATCGGCTGGGACATCGGGATCTCGATCACGTGCAGCGCCTCGATCACGGCTCCACCCTCTCCCTCGTCAAAGCCTTCCTCCATCGCAAGCCGCCCGGCGGTGCCGACGATGTCGTCGTCGAGCACGCCGCCGAACACCGGCACGAGGATTGAGCCGTAACCGCTGACGTCGACGTCGTCGAGCGCGCGGCGACGCAGGTCCTCCTCGGGGATCGTCACGCGCTGGCGCAACGGCCGTCCATGCGCGCGGCGGTGGACGACGTACATCGCCAGACCCAGCGCCAGCCAGATGAGTCCGCCCAGCACGGCCGTCTGACGCAGAAAGAAGAGCGCCACGAAGGACGCCGCCGAGGCGACGAAGGCGATCAGCGACGGCAGCGGCAGCGAACCACGACCGACCGGCAGCGAGCCCGGCACGCGGTAGGCGCGCACGGCATCGGGCTCGCGGAAGCGCAGCACGATGATCGACAGCGTTCCGATCGAGAACGCCAACAGCGCGCCGAAGGCGAAGATTGACATCAGCAACTCGACGTCGCCCAGCAGCGCCAGCGCCGAGGCGAAACAGGCGAAGAGCACGGCGGCGACGTGCGGCGTGCCGTGCTCAGGGTGCAGCCGCCCCAGCACGCTGGGGATCTGACGGTTGGTCGCAAGCGCGTAGGTCATGCGCATCGGCCCGAGCATGTAGATGCGCGCAGCACCGATCAGCACCGTCGTGGCCGTCAGTACGACGAGCCAGGTGAAGACGTCCCCCGCCCAGCCGCCGGGCAGGCCGGCGGCGACCCCCAGCACGGGTGCGGCAAGGTACTCCTCGGTGATCGGCGTGGCCGGGCTGCCGGCCGTGACGGTCACCGGATCGACCATCAGCGCGACGAGTGAAACGCCGGCGAAGATGGCCACCGTGGAGAGCGACGTGCTGATCACGACGGCGCGCAACTCGCGCCTGCCGATGCGGATCTCGCCGGCCAGGCCCGAGGCCGCCTCGATCCCTGTGCCGGCCACGGTCGTCAGCAGCAGCGCCGTGAGCAGGCCAGCCCAGGTCGGCGTGACCCCTAGCTCGACGCTGTCGGTCAGCGTGCTCGTGTCCGACACCAACGTAAGGCCCACGAACACCATGGCCAGCAGCACGAGCAGGTCGAACCAGCCGATCGGCATCCTCCGGCGAAGCGCCATCGCATTGACGCCGCGGATGTTCGTCCAGGCCATCAGGGCGTTCAGCGCCACCGGGATCACCAGCACCGCGAGCTGCGTGCTGAAGCCGCTCCACACCGGTGCCAGGTACTCCGGCACGGCCAGCGTCACGAGCGCCAGCACGATCGCATAGTCGAGCAGGATCGTCCAGCCGGCGACAAAGCTGACGAGCTCGTCGAACGCGTAGCGCGCAAAGCTCGATGCGCCGCCGCGCTCGATGTGCAGCGACGACCCCTCCACGTAGGTCGCAAAGATCATCGCGAAGAAGAGGCCGCCGACGAGAAACACGAACGGCGTCAGCGCCAGACTCTGCTCGGTCACGACACCGAGCGCGAAGTACAGCGACGACGACGCGGCGATGTAGGCGACCGTATAGAGCGCGCCGGGGCCGATGCCCGACATCGGCCCGAAGCGCAGGCGGTTGACGACGCCGCGCAGCATCAGATGTCACCGCGCAGGGTCAGCGTCAGGCGTGTGCCGGCCAGCAGCATCAGGATCAGGCCCAGCAGCACGCCGCGCGACGTGACGCTGCCACCGTCGGCCGTCAGTGTGACGATCACGGTGGCCAGCCCCAACACCAGCGCCAACGTGCTGAGCACGAGCTTGGTGCGGCGGTAGCGCAGGTGTGGCGGTGGCTGTGGGGTCATCGCGCAGCCAGCTCCCTGGCCTTCACGCGCTGCACCGGCGAGGGCGGCTCGGTCGTGATCACGACGCGACAGGGCCGGTCGCTGAGGATGCGCTGGACGGCCGGCGAGAAGAGCGCGTCACCGCGGGCCGGCTTCAGCGCCATCACGATGGCACGCGCGTGGATCACGCTGGCCTCCTCGACGATCCGCCGCCCCGACTCACCGGCCCGTACCTTGATCCAGTGACCCGTGACGCGTCGCCCGCCGGCGACGCGGGCGCGTTCGACGGCCGTCGCAGCGCGCGCCTCGGCGGCCGGCAGCGCGGCGTCGATCGGCGCGTTCTGCGGCACCGTGATGGTGGCCAGCACGTGCACGCCACGCTTGCGCCGCGAGGCCATCTTGACGGCCGTGGCGACGGCGTGCGGCGAGTATTCACCGTCCTCGAGCACGACGAGGATGCTGTCGTACTCCATGTCGTGCTCGACGATCTTCTTGGGCATCACGAGCTTGCTCGTCTCCACCATCGAGAGTCCCTGGTGGCGGCGGTAGAAGAGGTAGGTGATCTGTCCGATCACCATCCAACCCAGCCCGAACACGAGCGTCGGGGTGTCACGCGCGACGACGATGCACCAGAAGGTCGCCGTGGCCAGCCCGCCGACCACGGCCAGCAGCGGCACCTTGACCCCACCCAGACGCAGATTCAGTGGACTCGTCCACGGGCGCGCGGCATCCGGGTACTTCTGGCGCAGTCGGATCAGCGAGATGTGCGCCAGCGTGAAGCTGAGCAGCGCCCCGAAGGCGTAGACGCGCGCCAGAAACTCGGCCTGGCCCGGAATCATCGTCAGGCAGGCGATCCCGCCGAAGATTGCGATGGCGATGTAGGGCGTCTTGTAGCGGTGGTGCAGCTTGCTGACGACGCGCGGCAGCTGGCGGTACTGCCCCATCGAGTAGGAGAGCCGCGAGACGCCGATGAGTCCGGCGTTGGCGGCCGCCAGCAGAATCGTCGCCGCCAGCAGACCGACGTAGACGGACATCGGGCCCGTCAAGACGCCCAGACCCATGTGCTCGACGATCCCCAGCATCGGGTTGTCTGCGTATGTCGTCGCAAGCTCCGTCTGCCCGTTCTCCACGGGCATCGCGCTGAGCGCCACGGCCGGCAACACGGCGTAGATGCCGAAGACCGCGAGCACCACCCGGTTCGTCGCGCGCGGAATCGTCGTCTCCTGCTCGCGCGCCTCTTCGGCCAGGTTCGAGAGCGTCTCGATCCCGGTGTAGGCGACCATGGCGATGGGGATGGCGAAGAGGAAGTTTGCGGTTGTCGGGAACGTGCCGAAGTCGACGTTGGCCGTCAACGTCGAGGGGCTAAGAACGAGCACCACGCCGATGCAGACGAGCAGCGCCTGGGTCGCGAGGTCGACCAGCGACAGCACGGTGTTGAGCCTGGCCGACTCCTGCGCGCCGAAGATGTTGACGACGCAGAGCAGCAGCACCACGGCGATGCCGGCCAGGACATCCCACGGGTGCTCGCTCAGCGGAGCCCACACGACGGAGAGGTACTTGGGCACGAAGTAGGCCGAGATGGCTGCGGTGATGACGTAGGTCAACAGCTGCCCCCACGCAGCCAGGAACGAGACCAGCTCGTTGAAGGCGTGACGGGCGAAGGAGCTCGAGCCACCGGCCTCCGGATACATCGTCGTGGCCTCGATGTAGGTCGTCGCCGTGAAGTAGAAGATGGCGCCGGCGATCACGAAGACGACGGGCGTCATGCCGAGCGCCAGGATGGCCACAAGACCCAGCGCGTAGTAGATAGAGCTGCTGACGTTCCCGTAGGCCGTCGAGAACAGCGCGCCGACCCCCAGCGTGCGTTCGAGTGACTGTGATTTTGGACGGCGTTCAGCCATGGCCACGGCAGTCTAGGGGCGCACGGCGGCGGCAGCCGTGGCGGGGTGCGCCGCCCCCGGCTGACGGCGAAAAGAAAGAGCCGCCCGACCTGCGGGCGGCTCTTTCAACGAGCTGGTGAGAAGTCCCCCGACGACTCACCGTGGTGAAGTCTCCCCGGACAGCGCCGGGGCTGTCATCAGCTGATCAGCGGAAGGATCAGCAGGGCGACGATGTTGGCGACCTTGATCATCGGGTTGATGGCCGGGCCGGCGGTGTCCTTGTAGGGGTCACCGACAGTGTCACCGGTGATCGAAGCCTCGTGGGCGACGGAGCCCTTGCCTTCGTGGGCACCGTCTTCGATCAGCTTCTTGGCGTTGTCCCACGCGCCACCACCGTTTGTCATCGAGATGGCGAGGAACAGGCCGACGACGATCACGCCCATCAGCAGACCGCCCAGCATGAGCAGTCCGTTGACCTCCCAGATCGTGGCCGAGAGGCCGACGATCAGGGTGATCACGATCGGAATCAGAGCCGGGATGATCATCTCGCGCTGAGCGGCACGGGTCACGATGTCGACACACTGGCCGTAGTCGGGCTTGTCGGAGCCGGCCATGATGCCGGGCTTGGCCTTGAACTGACGGCGCACCTCGTCGACGACGGCGCCACCGGCGGTGCCGACGGCGTCCATCGCGAAGGCGGCGAAGAGGTAGACCATGACTCCACCGATGAGCAGGCCCGAGAGGACTGCCGGGTCGTCGATCGAGAAGATCAGGTTCGACTCG
>JBIQMF010000055.1:0-8235 GCA_044463545.1 Solirubrobacterales bacterium | reverse complement strand
GACGACCGAAGAAGGAGGCCACCACGGCATCAGCTTCTTCATCGTCGAGCGCGGCGAAGGCGTCACTTCACGCCCGCTCGAGAAGCTCGGCTGGCACGCCTCAGACACGGCCGAGATCTTCTACGAGGACGTCTTCGTGCCCGACGAGAACCTGCTCGGCAACGAGAACGAAGGGTTCTACATGATCATGGGCAACTTCCAGTGGGAGCGCCTGCAGCTGGCGCTTGGTGCCGTCGGTGCGATGCGCGACGTCTACAACCAGACGCTCGACTACGTGCACCAGCGTGAGGCCTTCGGCCGCCCGATCTCAAAGTTCCAGGTCACGCGCCACAAGTTCGCCGACATGGCCACGCGCATCGAGGCCGCGCGCACGCTGACCTACAACGCTCTGCGGCTCTTCGTCGAGGGCAAGGACCCCCTGACCGAAGTGACGATGGCCAAGCTGCACACGCAGATGTTGCTCGTCGACATCTGCAACGAGTGCCTGCAGCTGCACGGCGGCAACGGCTACATGAAGGAGTACAAGATCGAGCGGGCCCTGCGCGACGCGCGGCTCGGCCCGATCGGCGGCGGCACCGACGAGATCATGAAGGAGATCCTGGCCAAGACGCTGGGCGTCTGAAGGCGCGCGGCGCGCACCAGCGCAACGCTGCGCCGTCCGCCTTCAGGGCCTGCTGAAGGGCGAGACCTGGCGCAGCGCGTCGCCGGCCGGCGAGTAGTCGGTCATACGCGCGGCGATGTCGCTGACCGGGCGTTCGAGCAGCGCGGCCCACTCTGCGCCCTGCTGCTCGTCGATGCGACCGGCTTCGCGCATCGCCGCCAGCACCTCGCGCGCGGCTTCGACCATCTCGGCGTCAAGGTTGCGCGCGATGGCGCGATGAAAGGCCAGGGCACGCATCTTCATGATCCGCGCCAACGCCTCCTGTTGACTCTCGGCCGCGGCGTCCTGACCGGCTGCCTCGCGCTCGGCGCGGCGTTGCTTCCAGGCCGGCGGCTGCGGCGCGGCGACGTCGTTCTGTTCGATGTAGCTGACGAGGCTCTCGACCTCGATCTGCGAACGACCGCGCGCCGTGTCGAGCACCACGAGCTCGCGCGCCGTGATCAGTTTCGAGAGCTCGGGGTGCGTGATCCCGATCGAGCGCGCTGCCGTGCGTTGCGAGACGGCCTCGCCCAGCGCCGCGAGGATGCCCTCGATGCCGCGGTCGACGTCGGCGTTTCCGGGCAGCAGTTGGCGCACCCGTCGCAGGCCGACGAGCCCCTGGATCATCGTCTCGCGCTGTTCCTCGGTGACCGCCAAGGCGAGTGCTGGATCCCGGTTGCCCTCAGCTCTCGAGCCGGAAGGGCGGGTATTCGTCGGTCACCAGCAGCGCCGTGTAGGCCGTCACCCGCAGCGTCCAACGCTGCACGCCGACGACGAAATCGAAGACGTCGCGCGGGTAGCGACCGGTGAAGAGGATCATGAACCAGGCGTAGATCGTCCCGCAGAGCGCGCCGATCCAGAGGAAGAAGAGGATCACGTAGTGCGGGACTGCCAAGAGCCACTTGATCAGCGGCATGAACTGCGAGAGCTCGCGCTCGACGTCCGGGTGCTCGAGCTTGATCCTCACACCCTGCTGCTCGTCGGTCGAGGGGTAGCGGTCGTCGATCAGCAACAGGTATACGCCGACGCGGTAGCTGAAGGCAGTCAGCTCACGGTTGAACTCGAACCACCACCGCGGGTACTTCTTGCGAAAGACGATCATCGCCGCCGTCGGCAGCACGATCAGCCCGGCCGCCGACGCACCCAACATCCAGTCGTCGCCGTAGCCGGCCCAGGCTGTCTGCGTCAGCCAGCCGAGGATGAAGAGGATCGGGATCGCCGTGAAGAGGCGGAAGAAGGTCGTCGTGCGGTTGAGCTCGCGGTCCTGGTACTCGATCGTCAGGTCGACCGGATAGGGATCAGGCGCGTACGGCGGCGGTGGTGGTGGCACGCCTGGCGGCGGTGTGGGCGGCACGCCGCCTGTCGGGGGCACGCCTGCCGGCGGTGCCGGCGGCGGAACTGAGCCCGGAGGCGGGACTGCGCCCGGCGGCTGGGCTGCGTCTGGCGGCTGGGCTGCGCCCGGTGGCTGGACTTCGCCCGGCGGCGGAACAGCCCCCGGTGGCGGTGTCGAGGCTTCTGTTCCTTCAGGTGTTCCTTCAGGCGGCTGCTGCGGGGATTCGCTCATGACCGGGAGTTTTATCACCCGCGGTCAGCCCGAACTCCACCTGCTCGGGCGAGAACGATTCACAGAGCGCGCGAAAGCGAAAGGTGAAATCCGGCCACAGGGTGGTGTTGCGTCCGCTGGCATCGAGATACCAGCTGTCGCAGCCACCGGACGTCCAGATCGTGCCCTGCGAGCGCCGCTCGATGTCGGCCTCGAAGTCGTCGACGGTCTGCTCGCGCACCTCGAAGTCGCGCGCCCCGATGCGCTCGTGATGGTCGAGCAGGCTGAGGATGTAGCGGATGTTCGACTCGATCATGTAGATCATCGAACTGTGGCCGAGCCCGGTGTTGGGGCCGATGATGAGGAAGGCGTTGGGCAGGTTGGGCACGAGCGTTCCGAGATATGAGCGCATGCCGGTGGGGGCCCAGGTCTCGGTCAGCGTGCGCCCGTCGCGGCCGCGAATCTTGTCCCACTCGGGGTTGTCGGTCACGTGGAAGCCGGTGCCCCAGATGATGGCGTCGACCTCGCGCTCAGTGCCGTCGCTGCCCACGATCGAGTTCTCGCGCACCTCGGCGACACCGCTGGTGATGACCTCGACGTTCTCGCGCGCCAGCGCCGGGTAGTAATTGTTGGCCATCAGGATGCGCTTGCAGCCGATGCGAAAGTCGGGCGTCACTTTGGCGCGCAGCTCGGGATCCTTGATGTGGCGGCGGATGTTGAGCTTGGCCAGCGGCTCGGCGACGCGCATCATCCAGCTCTGCTTGACGAAGGCCACGACGCGCAGCTCGAGCGTCGTGTAGATGGCCGCGCGTACGAGGCGCTGGGCCGGCGGGAAGACGCGGAAGAGCAGGTGCTCAAACCTTGTCAGCGCGCGCTCGCTGCGCGGCAGGATCCACGGCGCGGTGCGTTGGTAGAGGTGCAGCTCGGCGACCTCGGGCTGTATCTGCGGGACGAACTGGATGGCAGAGGCGCCGGTGCCGACGACCGCGACGCGCTTGCCCTTGAGGTCGTACGAGTGGTCCCACTGCTGCGAGTGGAAGGCGCGCCCCTTGAAGTTCTCGATCCCAGGAAGCTCGGGAATCATCGGCTCAGACAAGGGACCCATCGCGCCGATCAGGAAATCGGCCGTGAAGGGGCCCTGGTTGGTGTTGCCGCGCCAGAGCTTTGCCTCGTCGTCCCAGGCGGCCTCGGTGATGGTGCAGTTGAAGCGCACGTGGCGCAGGATGTCGAGCTTGCGCGCGACGCCGCGGATGTAGTTGTTGATCTCCCGGCCTCCCGAATAGCTGCGCGACCACTTGGGGTTGAGCGCGAAGGAGAAGGAGTAGAGATTCGAGGGCACGTCGCAGGCGATGCCCGGGTAGGTGTTGTCGCGCCAGGTGCCGCCGACGTCGTTGCCCTTCTCGAAGATCGTGAAATCGTTGCGACCGGAACGCTTCAGATAGCGCGCCATCGCGACTCCCGAGAAGCCGGCGCCGATGATTGCGATGTGGTGATGCTCTGTTTCGACCATTACACCGATCGATGCTACATCGATCAGGCCTGATCCTCGCGTGCGAGCAGCTCTCGCAGCTCGGCGAGCTCTGCCTCAAGCCGGGCAACACGTGCACCGAGCGCCGCGAGTGCATCGGGCTCTGCGGCTGCTGCGCCGCGCTCGACGTGCCCTGTCGCCTCTGCGGGAGCCTCGCCACCCGCGCCGTCCTGCTCGGCGGTCAGCAGCTCGCGCCAGCGTGACTGCTTCTCGCCGGGGCGGCGCTCTAGGCGCTCGACGTAGCCGGCCGCGGCCAGGGCATTGAGCGTGCGCTCGAGCTCGCCCAGCTCGGCAAAGTTGTGCAGGCGCTCGCAGCGCGTCTTCAGCTCGCCCGGTGTCTGTGCGCCGCGCAGCAGCAGGACTGCCAGGAGCGCCTCCCCGGCGTCGTCGAGAGTGAGGCGCTCGCCCACGAGGTGGCGGTACCTGGCCGCGCGCGAGCCGTGCCCGCTGGCCGAGCGCGTCAGCTCCTTGCGGTGCAGCTTCTGGATCGTGTCGAAGATCAGTTCTTCGTCGTAGTCGACGACGGGATCGCGGTTCGTCGACTGGTTGCAGGCCAGCCGGAGTGCGTTGAGCGTCAGCGGATACGAGTCCGGCGTGGTGTGCTGCTTCTCGATCAGGCAACCGAGGATGCGCGCTTCGACGGCATCGAGCTTTGGGGCGGTCGCGTTCATCGCGACGAGCCTAGATCAGGTTCCCTGCGACGCCGACGCTGCCCCCTGCGCGGGGCGCCTGCGGCCTCTGGGCGTATTGCGACGTTGTTACGGATCGGCCACGCCGTACGCATCCGATGTAATCTTCCGCAGTCTTCACAGACTTCAATTTCTGTCCTGATGGGGGACCCTTTCAAGGGAGGTATTTGACCGTGAATCTGAAATCTCGAACCTCGATGCTCCGCGTCGGCACGCTGATGATCGGACTGGTGGCGCTGCTGCTGCTGGCTGGCTGCGGTGACGACGACAAGGGCGAGGCCACGACGGCGACCGGCGCGCCGAAGCTCTCAGGCAGCGTCGACCTGACCGCTGAGAAGAACGGCTTCAGCAAGAAGGAGGCCACGGTCAAGCCGGGCACGATCAAGATCACGGTCAGCAACCCGCAGGACTCCAAGAGCAAGCACGGCGTCGGCATCGACGGCGGGCAGTTCAAGAACGTCAAGGGCGCCCCGGTCGATCCCGGCCGCTCGACGAGCCTCACGGTTGCCGTCGAAGAGGGCACCTACACGATCTTCGACTCCTACCGCAACAACCGCACGAAGGGCTTCGAGACCAAGCTGACGGTCGAGAAGTAGTCAGCGCAAGCCTTGCACGGGGCGAGGGCCCCGACGGCTTCAAGGGCCGCGTCCGCATCTTGCGGGTGCGGCCTTTTTTTGTGGGGCGTGCTGGGTCTGCCTGAGCGGGCGTCAGCTCACAGCCACAGCTTGACTGCAGCGATCACGATCCCGGCGGTGACCAGCACGACGATGGCGATCTGCATGATGATCCAGCTGCGCTGCATGGGGTGGGATGGTATTCGGCGGGCCGCTCGCTTATGATCGACGCATTCCCGCCAATCACAATTCCCAGTGAGGCCACACCTTGATCGAGAAAATCGTCGTCGGTACTGACGGTTCCGACACCGCAGCTCAGGCAGTTGTTCAGGCCGGCGAGTTCGCCGAGAAGTTTGGCGCGACGCTCGTGATCGTCAGCGCGTTTGATCCGGTCGCAAGTGCGCGCCTCGAGAAGGAGCGCGAAGGCGCCCCGGCCGACGTCGAGTGGTCGATCAACGAGCGCGAAGACGTCGACACGATGCTGAGCCAGGTCGCAGCACCGTTGCTCGAGCGCGACATCGAGGTCAAGGTGACGGCGCGTCAGGGCAACCCGGCCGACGCCATCCTCGACGTCGCCGAAGAAGAGCGCGCTGACCTCATCGTGGTCGGCAACAAGGGGATGGCGGGCGCGCGACGCTTCCTGCTGGGCAGCGTGCCGAACAAGATCTCGCACCACGCCCCGTGCTCGGTGCTGATCGTCCGCACGACCTAGAGCGACAGTTGCAGGGTGCGGCCGCGCTGCCGCGGTCGCGCATTCAACGGCGCGCAGCCGGCGGCTGCACCGGCAGCGAGCGCCGGCGGGTTCAAGGAGTGTTCGTCGCGCCGACTGCTGCGGCAGCATCGACGATGCCGTGGCCGTAGCGACGGTCGTAGCCCGGGGCGCCGAGATCGCGCGCGGTCTTCTGCAGGCGTGACTGCAGCGCCGCCGGGGTCGGACGCTTGCCCAGAATGCCGCTGGCGACGACGAGTCCCGCGACGCCGGAGACGTGCGGAGCGGCCAACGAGGTGCCTTGGTAGATCTCGGGCAGGGAGAACCTGCGGAAGTCGTTGACGAAGTTCATCTGCACGATCGGCAGCACCGGGTGTGCCGCGCTGCAGTTGGCGCGGTCGGTGCTGGCCGCGCTGGCATCGACGCGCGCGGTGTCGACGCCGCCGCCGGGCGCCACGAGGTCGAGCCCGGCTCCGTAGTTTGAGTACCTGGCAAGGCAACCCGATGCCGTCGTCGCGCCGACGGCGAGGGCGTAACTGCTGCGCGCCGGGTAGGCGACGCGCCCGGCGGCCCGGTTTCCGGAGGCGGCCACAATCAAAGAACCCTTGCGCTTTGCGTACTTCATGGCAGAGACGATGCCCGGCAGGTCGCGCGCCGTCAGCCTGTAGTCGAACTCGACTGACAGGTTGATCACGTTGGCGCGGCGGTCGGCCGCGTAGCGAACGGCGCGCGCCACCGTGGCCTCGTCGCCGAAGCCCTTGGAGTTGAGCGCGCGGATCGGGATCATCGTCGCCTTGTAGGCGATGCCGGTGACGCCGAGGGCGTTGTCGGTCGCCTCGAAGATCGTCGAAGCGACATGGGTGCCGTGTCCGTTGGGGTCCGAAGGGTGCTTGTTGCGGCTGATGAAGTCGTAGGGACTCTTGACCTTGACGCCACGAAGATCCGGGGAGGCGCGGTAGCGGCCGCGCGACTTGTAGGCGACGCCTGTGTCGATCACGGCGATCGTCGCCGTGCGGCCGCCGCTGCGCTTGAGGCTGCGCAGTTTGCGCCAGGCGGGCAACACGTTGATGCCCCATTGGCCGGCGAAGTTCCACTGGGTGTCTGCCCAGCCGCCGGGCGTGCCCGGGATTCCGGGGTCGTTGGGCGTCCACTCGACGGCCGTGACGCGCGCCCGGTAGTTGGGCTTCACGACGGCCACACCACGCCGAGCAGCGAGGCGACGCGCGGCGGCTTTGGGAGAGGTTCCTGCGCGGAGCCGCACGACGGCGCTGCGCGGGCCGGCCGGCAGGACGCGCCACGGTCCAGCTGCGATGGCGCGGCGGCCGCTGGCGGCCGAGGTGGAGCGGCCGAAGATCACGACCACCGAATCGCGGGCCCAGGCTCCCTTTGCAGCATCAAAGCCGCGCACCTGCCCGGCCTGCGCGGGGACCTGAACATCGGCAGCGGCGGCCTGCGCACCGGACGCCGCGATCAGAAGACCGAGCACGACAGACGTCGCCAGAAGGCGACCCAGCGTGCGGCCGAGAGGACGGCCCAGAAGCTGGCCCAGAGGGTGGCGGAGATTGTTGGATGAACGATTCAGGACGCTGATGACTTGCGGTTGACACGCGGCCCCGGGCGACCGCATCTGCAGATTGAAACACGCCACCACCACCCAAGTCGTGCCGCCCCAATCAACATTTCAATCCCCCCAGCCCCCCATCCACCAACCCAACCACCCAAACCCCCACCTTGCATGCCTCCGGCATGCAAGCCCAGAACCGCCAAAGATCCCGCTTGTTCAAGCGCTTTTCTTTGCATGCCTCCGGCATGCAAGGCCGCGGCGGCCGGCGCTGCGCCCGTGGCCGGGGGGTGATGCGGCTCATCTACGGTGTGCCCGTGGAGAGTTCCACCACAGATTTCAGCGAACGCGACCAGCACTTCATGCGGCTGGCGATCGAGCAGGCGCAGGCCGCGCCGGCGCACGATGATGTGCCGATCGGCGCTGTGGTGGTGCTGAACGACGAGGTCATCGCAGTGGCGCGCAACGAGCGCGAGCTGCTGCAGGATCCGACGGCCCACGCGGAGGTGCTGGCACTGCAGCGCGCGGCCAAGTCGTTCGGCAGCTGGCGCGTGCTCGACGCCACCCTTTACGTGACACTCGAGCCCTGCGCGATGTGCGCCGGGGCGATCGTCCTGGCGCGCGTGGCGCGCGTCGTCTACGGGGCCACCGACCCCAAGGCCGGCGCCTGCGGGAGCGTGCTCGACGTCACCGCAGAGCCCCGCTTCAACCACCACCCAGCGGTCGAAGGCGGCCTGCTCGGCGAGGCCTGCGGGGACCTCTTGCGCGCGTTCTTCGCGGCGCGACGCTGAGCCCTCGACCGCTCCGACGGCGGTCTCGGACTTTGTAGGCTCTACAGCGGAGAGGTGCCGGAGTGGTTGAACGGGGCGGTCTCGAAAACCGTTAACGGGCGTAAGCTCGTTCGAGGGTTCGAATCCCTCTCTCTCCGCTGTATTGATTGGTCGGACGGGC
>JBIQMF010000054.1:0-8266 GCA_044463545.1 Solirubrobacterales bacterium | reverse complement strand
CCGCCCGACGGCGCAACCGCGGCGGCCGCACCGCCGCTTACAGCCGGGTCGGCGAGTGCCGGTGCGACCTGGGCGATCTTGGGCTGCTGATCAAGCATTGCCGTGGAGACGTCGTGGCGGGCGACCTGGGCGACGCCTCCGGTGACGATCGCTGCGGCGACGAGTCCTGTGCCGACCTTCGTGGCGACGGCGCCGATGCCGGCCGCGGCGACTCCTGACCCTGCTGCGGCCGCAGCTCCTGAGGCGGCAGCAGTACCGGCTGCGGCGCTGCCTGCTGCAGCACCGCCGGCCGCAGCGCCAGAGGCGGCGGCGCCCGATCCGGCCGCGGCGACGCTTGAGCCGCCGGCCGCGCTTGCGGCTGCGCCCCCGAACAGCTTCAGGGCGACGAGCGCCTTGAAGGCGGCGAAGGCTCCGACCGGCGCCAGCATGGCCAGCTTGTGGTTTGTCGCGGTCAGCTCTTTCTTGAAGGCGCGGCAGCGCTCACAGTCCTTGACGTGACGTTTGACCGGAGGCGAGATCTTCTGCAGACCCTCGGCCACAGCACCCAGCTCGAGCCGCACCTCCTCGCACGAAAGGCGGCGCGACTCGGCGGCCTCAGCCAGCGAGACTCGCGCACGCACGAGCAGCGACTTGACGCTGGGAATCGTGGTGTCCATCGCCTCGGCGATCTGGTCGTAAGAGAGGTCGCCCATCTCGCGCAGCATCAGCGCGGTGCGCTGCGTCTCAGGCAGGCGCTTGACGTCGTCGACGAGGTCCTCGAGGTCGAGCTTGTCGTGGACGCGGTCGGCCGTCGCCACAGCGGCGCCACCCTCGAAGATGTCCATCGAGTCGACGCCGGTCGGGCGCGGCCTGCGCAGGTGGTTCAAAGAGCGGTTGCGGGCGATGCGATAGAGCCATGGACGCACGTTGAGCTCGCGTTCGTCGGCCAGCATGGCGCGGTAGGCCGAGACGAAGACTTCCTGCAGGATGTCTTCCGCGTCCTCGGTCGATCCGACCATGTGACGACAGAAGGCCAGCAGGCGTGTGCGGTAGCGGTCGATCAGCGTCTCGAAGGCGGCGTCGTTTCCACGACGCGTCAGCGAGACGAGACGCTCGTCCGACTGCAGACGCAAAAAGCGCGCGCGGGGGTCCTGCAGCGTTGTTGCTGAGGAACCTGACTGGCTGAGTACAGAAGCTTCCATGTACTTGTCTATCGACGGAAACCCGAAAAGTCACACTTAGTTGCGGTTAAGTTTCCTACTCCCAAGGTAGGACACTCTTCTTCCGCAGTGCCCCAATGCCTGCCCGGGTGGCGGAATCGGTATACGCAGCCGACTTAAAATCGGCGGCCATTTCTAGTGGCGTGTGGGTTCAAGTCCCACCCCGGGCATCGAGCGCCTCGGCAGCGATGCCCCGCCAGGTGCGACGCCTGTCCGAACCAGCGAGTAGTAAGGGGAGATGATCAAACGGATCTTCTTCGCTCTGCTGGGTCTGGCGATGGTCGGCGCCGTGCTGGGCATCTTCCTGATCGTCCTGCACCACGACCCGCAGGCGCGCACATTCAAGAACGACGACAGCGGCCAGTCGATGTTCATCGAGCGCATCGACAGCCTGCTCGACGTCGGCAGCGACGGCTCGCTGACCGTCGATGAGACGTTGCGCTTCGACCTCGGCAGCAAGACCTGGCGCGGCCTCTACAAGGACATCGTCCTTGCCAACGACGAGCGGGTCCGTTCGGTCCGTGTGTACAAGATGCAAGGCGATGTTCCGCTGGCGCTGGGCCCCGGCAGCGGCATCAAGCTGGGCAAGGGCGGGGCCTTCGGCACCTACGGCTACGGCGTCATCAAGGATCCCGACCGCCGGCTGCGCATCGTCTGGAACGTCTCCGACACCGGCATCAACACCTACCGCGTGCGTTACGTGCTGGACTCTGCGGCGACCAATCACAACGACGCATCTGCGCTGCTCTGGGACGTCTGGGGCAAGGGCTGGGAGGCAGGGGTCGGCGAGCTCAACGTCGTCGTCAGCTTCCCCGGCGCGCTGAAGATCATGCAGCCGCGTGCCGGTGAGCTGCAGTCGCGTGTCCGCGACGTGCGGGTGCGGGGCGGGCGTGGCTCGTTCACCGTGCTCAACCTGCCGCAACAGCGGCAGGTCCAGCTGCGCGCGGCCGCCGAGCCGCTGACCGGCATGGCCAGGCAGAGCAACAACATTCTCCCCGAGCTCGAGCGCGAGGTCAGCGAGATCGACCGGCACAACGCCGAGCAGGCCGAGGAAAGCGCCGATCTGCTCGACCGGCCCTGGTTCGTCTTCCTGCTCCCGGCTCTCATTGCCGCGCTGCTGGCCGGCGTCATCGTGGCCGTCTGCGGGCGCACGATCGGTCGGGACACGACCAAGAAGGTCTCGGCCGGAGGCAGCTATCAGTATCCGCCCGAGAAACTCTCCCCGGCCGTCGCCGCTTCGAGCTTCGCCGACGCCTCCGACGACGACCTCATCTCCTCGATCCTGTTGGGCTTCCTGCAGCGCGACGTCTTCCGCGTGCTGCCGTCACCGACACAGAAGGAAGACATCTCGATCCGCAACCTCGTCGGCCAGACGCGCTACGACCCGGCCAAGGTCGCCGGCTACGAGCGGCCGATCGCCGAGCTGCTGCAGGAGGCGATCGACGCGCACCCCGAGCACTCGCCCGAGTTCACGAAACTCAAGAAGCATCTCAGCCCCAAGAGCGCCGAGTCGAAGATCGCTGCCTTCAAGAAGGAGCTGAAGGCCGAGGCCGCCCGGCAGGGGGCGGCACGCCCCTACCGCGGCCTTGTCCGCCGCTGGCTCATCGGCATCGGCGCGGTCCTGCTGATGACGCTGGCCGTCGTGTGGATCGGCCTCGCCAGCGACGGCGGCAACGCCGCGGCTCGCTTCGACACGATGCAGTTCGCCCTGCCGATCTTCGCCTTCGCGACGGTGTTCTTCTGGGCCGCCATCGACGGGCACGCCTTCTACACGCTGCGCCGCGACCAGGCCGAGCGTGTGCGCAAGTGGGAGACCTACCAGGACTTCTTCGCCAAGATGGACATGAGCCGCGAGTACCCGCTGACGGTTGAGATCTGGGACGAGGCACTGCTCTACGCGGCCGCCTTCGGTTATGCCGAGAAGGTGATCACGAACATGCCGCGCACCGATGACCGCGGCACGCCGCTGACCACGAGCGACACCGTCGGCATCGGCTGGATGGCCGGCAACGCGTGGGCCGTGGGCAGCCTCGGCAGCATGAGCAGCGGCGTCAGCGGCATCACCGGGATGGCAAGCTCGTCGTCCTCTGGCGGCGGCGGATTTTCTGGCGGCGGCTCTGGCGGCGGAGGCGGCGGCGGCTGGTAGTTGGCGGCGCGGTTGTCGTGCAGCGCTGTAATGATGGCGCCATGACACCTCCTCTCCAGATTGAAACCCCCGGTCAGCGGCAGCTGGCTGCCGACCAGATCGACTACGTCGACCTCTATCGGCGCTGGGAAGCCGGCAACTGGTCGGTCATGGAGCTCGACTTCACGCAGGACAAGGTCGACTGGAACGAACGCTTCGACGAGTTCATGCGCCGTGCCGCACGCTGGAACTACTCGCTCTTCTTCTTCGGCGAGGACGAGGTCGCAGACCAACTCTCACCCTTCATCGATGCAGCGCCGCTGGAGGAGCACAAGTACTTCCTGACGACGCAGCAGGTCGACGAGGCGCGTCACGCCATCTTCTTCTCGCGTTTCTTCAAAGAGGTGATCGGGGCGCCGGGCACCAGCTACGGCGAGATTCTGCGCGCGGCCGACGACGACCTCACCTACGGCATCAAGAAGGTCTTCGGGACGCTCGACCGCGTGACCGCCGAGCTGCGTCGCGGCGACCACTCGCGGGCCAAGCTGGCACAGGCGGTGACGCTCTACCACTTCATCATCGAGGGCACGCTGGCGCAGACGGGGCAGCACTTCATCGCCGACTACCTCGAACGCATGGACGTGCTGCCGGGATTTCGCGCGGGCATGCACAACGTCGAGAAGGACGAACAGCGCCACATCGCTTTCGGCGTCAAACTGCTGGCAGACCTCAACCGCGAGGACCCCGAGGTCGAGCCTGCCGTCAGCGAGATTCTGGCCGAGGTCTTCCCCTACACGGTCGGCGTGTTCCGCCCGCCCAACGATGATGAGCGCTACGTCGAGGTCTTTGGCGAGACGCTCGTGGGTGTCGCCGTGACCGGCATCAGGCAGCTCGAAATGCGCCTCGGCGCAGCTGGCTTTGTGCCGTACGGCAGCGACGGCGTGATGCCATTCCTGGACCCCGACGTCGACCACGCCGAGCGGGCCGAGCGCGCATTCACGATGCAACGGGCAGGCTTTTTCAGCGGCGGCCACGAGCGTGTTGACGGCGCCGGCGAGGCGCTTGAGTTCTACTTCGGGCTGATCGCAGACGCCGTCGCGAGCGACCACAAACTGAAGGGCCCGACGACGCTGAGCTGGCAGTTCGTCGACGCTCCGCCGTGGCACCTCCGGATCGACGGCGCATCGGCGAGTGCCGCGCCGGGTGCGCCCGAAGACGCAGACATCACCTTCCGCACCGACCTCACGACCTGGGTTGCAGTCGCCAGCGGCGAGCTCACACCGGCCCGCGCGCTGCTCTCGCGCAGGCTCAGAATCAAGGGCAGCCCGCTGACGATTGCCAAGCTGCCCAGCGTCTTCGTCGCCTGATCTCCGCGCGCATCGCGCGGCGCCATGATGCTGGCTACGGCCGCAACCTCTGGGCCGGGTGCTGGTTAACGTATTGACCTCGCCGCAACCCCGCGGCTGCCATCGATGTCTCGGATCTCGCACACAACCTCCGCTCTTCTGCGCCTGCGCAGGCTCGCGCTCAGCGTGTCGCTGGCGCTGCTGGTGGCGCTGACGGCAACGGCCGGCGCGCAGGCCGCCTCCTTCGAATGGGAGGGCGCGACGATTTCCGTCAACAGTCCCGGTCAGCTGGCGACCGACGCCGCCGGACGCATCTACGTCCCGCTGCGCGGCCAGGGAGCGTTGAACATCTACGACAACGCCCGCGGCGGCAACAAGCTGCTTGCCAGCATCGGTCAGGGACGTCTCGTCGATCCGGTCGCCGTCGCCATCGACGTGCGCAACTACATCTACATCGCCGACGCCGCCACCAACCAGGTCGTCGTCTACTCGCCGCTGTTTCTTGGCGCGCCATACCTGGCCACCAGTGGCGAGGCTGGCCAGGCGCTGGGCAAGTTCGGCGGCATCTCGCACATCTACCTCGATTACGAGCCACGCCTCTACGTCGCTGAACCGGCCAACGGCCGGGTGCAGTCGCTGGACGTCGCGCGCGGGGTGCTGACACCGATGTTCGCCTTCGGTGTCACCGACCCGGGACCGTGGGGGCCGGTCAACGGCCTGGCGATCGACTCGGCCTCGCGCTTTCTTGTTTCAAGTTCCGACCCAGCGCAGAGCGTGCGCATGTACACCTACAACGGAGCGATCGTCGGCGACGTGATCCGCGGTGGCAGCGCGCCAGGCGAGGTCGCAGCCCCCGAGGGGATGACCTTTGACACCGTGGACCGTCTGCTGGTCGCCGACACCGGCAACGACCGTCTCAGTTTCCACGCCTCGGCTGCGGCAGGGCTCGGGCTGATCGAGACCTACGGAGGTCACGGCAGCGGAGCGGGCCAGTTCGACCGACCGGGCGCCATCGCCACGGCCCCCGGTGCGCTTGTCTACGTGGCCGACCAGGGCAACCATCGCATCGTCCGCCTGCGCTACGACGACGCCGACCGTGACGGTGCCATCGACGCCACCGACAACTGCCGCGGGCTCCCCAACATCGACCAGGGCGACGTCGACTCAGACGGGATCGGCGACGCCTGCGACGGCGACATCGACGGTGACGGCGTCGCCAACGGCGCAGACCTCTGTCCCTTCGCCCGCCCCTTCGTCGACCGCAACGGTGACGGCTGCCAGGACCCCTTCTCCACGCTCAGTCAACTGCTCAAGGGCAAGGGCAAGTCGCGCTACGTCCGCATCCGCGGCAATGCGCGCGGCGGCAACCTCGGGATCGCCAAGGTTGAAGTCGCGGTCGTGCGCAAGGGCAAGAAGAAGCGCCACTACAAGCGCGCCCGCGGCACAACGCGCTGGAGCATCAAGCTCCGCCGCAAGTCACTCAAGCGCGGCCAGTACCGCGTCTACGTGCGCGCCGTGCAGAAGCGCACCGGGGCCAGGGAGCGCAGCACGAAGTCGCGCGCCAGCTTCCGCATCAAGCGCTGAGCGACCGAGGGGAGCGCTCGAGTCCGGCGCAGGACGCCGCTGCCAGCCTCCCGATATGTATACTCGCCGGGAACTTGCCGCCGAGCCTGCCTGCGTCCCGACGCCGGTGGGGCGGGGGAACCACTGCCGAGGACATCAAGCCAGATGTCAGTCGGCCGGGGCGAATCGGCCCAGCGCCTTTACCGGCGCACTGGCCGTAGCGCAGCTCTTTCAGCGCGAGCCCTTCAGCTAACTCCGTAGGCGCGTTCGAAAGAGATACAAGTTTTCATGTCGTCTTCCAACACGCCCGTGCTGCGTCTGCGCGCAGCCTTCGTCGCTGCTGCCCTCGCGGGCTGCCTGCTGGTGCTGCCCGCTGCTGCCGACGCAAACTCCGCCAGCACGGCCGGCGGCGCTGCACCCGTGGTGCAGGCGGTGGCGGCGCCGAGCGGGGCCTTCGTCGGCAAGAAGTCGGTCTTCAACGGTCACATCGATGGCTACACCGGCAGGGTTGTACTGACGGCCAAGCTGGGCGGCAAAGGTAAGAGCGTGCGCATCGGCAGCGCCCGCACCGACAAGATCGGTGACTTCACGTTCTCCTGGAAGCCGCCCAAGGCCGGCCGCCATCGCATCCAGATCGCCCCGGCCGTGACGGCCTCGACCTTGATGCACGCAGCGGCCGCTCCGGCTCAGGGTTCGGTTTCGGTCTACCGCCGCCAGAAGGCGACCTGGTACGGGCCGGGTTTCTACGGCTCGCGTACAGCCTGCGGACAGAAGCTCACGCGCAAGACACAGGGTGTGGCGCACCGCACGCTGCCCTGCGGCACGCGCGTCGAGTTCTTCCTGCGCGGCAAGCGCATCACCGTCCCGGTGATCGACCGCGGACCATTCGTGCGCGGCGTCGTGTGGGATCTCACGCTGGCTTCGATGAAGCGTCTTGGCAGCTCGAGCACCGAGCGCGTCGGCGCGCTGACGCTGGGCCGCTGATCGCGGCCAACTGCCAGCGTTGATCAGCCGTAGCGCTCGCCAGTGATGGCGCGCAGCTTGACGCGATTGTGCGTGGCGCGCACGCGACGCACGGTGCCGCTGCGCGAACGCATCACCAGCGACTCGGTCGTGGCCTTGCCACGCGGATAGCGGACGCCCTCGAGCAGGTCGCCGTCGGTCACGCCGGTGGCGGCGAAGAAGACGTCTTCGCCGGTCACGAGGTCTTCGTGCGTCAGCACCTTGTCAAGGTCGTAGCCGCCGTCCAGCGCCTGCTTGCGCTCGTCGTCGTTGCGCGGCCAGAGGCGGCCGATCAGCTTGCCGCCCATGCAGTGGATGGCGGCGGCGCTGAGCACGCCTTCGGGCGTGCCGCCGATACCCCAGAGCAGGTCGATCGGCGAGCGCGCCGAGACTGCCATGAGCGCCCCGGAGACGTCGCCGTCGGTGATGAAGCGGATGCGCGCGCCGGCCTTGCGGATCTCGTCGGCCATCGGCATGTGCCGTTCGCGGTCGAGCATGATCACGAGCACATCCGAGACGGTCTTGCTCTTGCGCTCGGCGATCAACTGCAGCGTCTCGGCGATCGGGCGGTCGAGGTCGAGCAGGTCGGCGATCTCGTCGGTGCCGGCCATCTTCTCCATGTAGACACACGGACCGGGGTCGAACATCGTGCCGCGTTCAGACAGTGCGATCACCGAAAGCGCAGAAGGGAAGCCCTTGGCGGTCAGCGTGGTGCCCTCGAGCGGGTCCACGGCGATGTCGACCTCGGGCGGGGTGCCGTCGCCGATCTGCTCGCCGTTGTAGAGCATCGGGGCCTCGTCCTTCTCGCCCTCGCCGATCACGACGACGCCGTTCATCGGCACGGAGTCGAGCACGTAACGCATGGCGTCGACGGCCGCCTGGTCGGCGGCGATCTTGTCGCCGTGGCCGACCCAGCGCGCCGAAGCCAGCGCTGCGGCCTCGGTCACGCGGACGAGCTCAAGGGCGAGGTTACGGTCGGGGTTGCCTTCGGCGGCATGCGGCATCTCGGTCATGGCAGCGACCATAGCGCG
>JBIQMF010000053.1:0-8291 GCA_044463545.1 Solirubrobacterales bacterium | reverse complement strand
GGCCACCCCCGAGCCGCTGGCCACCCCTGAGCCGCTTCCGGCCCCGGAATCGCTGGCGGCAGACGAGCCGCCTGCGGATCTAGCGCCTCCCGCCGCACCCGAACCGCTGGCAGCTCCCGATCCGCCTTCTGTCGCAGAAGCCGCCGACCTCGTGGCCCCCGAGCCGCTGGCCGAGGTCACCCCGATCGGTGGTGTGCCGGACCCGCCGACATCCGAGCCCGAGCCAGAGCCCGCTGCCTTCGAGCCGCCGACGGCCCCGCCGCTGGCCGCCGCACCCGAGCCGCAGGCACCCGAGCCGGCGCAGCCCGGCGCGGCCGTGCCGCCGGCCGACGAGCCGAGCTTTGCGCCGCCAGCAGCAGAGCCCGCAGCAGCAGAGCCGGCAGCAGCAGAAGCCGCAGCATTTGAACCGCCTGCAGAGGCGCTGCCGCCCGAGCCGGCTCCTTCGATCGTCAACCCCTACGCCGACGCCGCGCCGCCGGCCGCCGAGGAGCCGCCGCCGGTCGAGGCACCGGCCGGCCCGGCGATCGTGAACCCTTATGCCGAGGCTGCAGGCGATGTGGCGCCGGCACCCGAGCCGCCGGCCGAGCAGAATCCCTTCGAAGAGCCCGATGCCGCGCAGGCGGCCGGGGGCTTTGCCAACCCCGATCTCGAACCGGCCGAGCTGGCCGAGGCACCCGGCGCTGATTCCGGCTTCGGCGATTCCGGTTTTGCCGATCCCGACGATCCGTACGCCGACGAACAGTTCGGCCAGCCGGCCGCGCCCGGTTTCGGTGACGACGCCGTTGCGGCACAGTCGCAGGAGGCGCCGATCGTCATGCGCCGCGAGAGCGTCCCGCCCCCGGGCATGGAATCGCTGCCGGCCGGCGGACTCGTGGTGGCCGACAGCAGCGGGGCGAAGACCTCTGCCGGGGTCGACGAGAAGCCGGTGGCCGCCAAGAAGAAGCGCGGCGGACTGTCATTCGGCAAGAAGAAGGCGGCAGCGCCCGTGGCCGAGGAGACCGTGGCCGCGCCGCCGCAGCAGCCTGCAGAAGCAGCAGCGCCCCAGCCCGGCGATGCGCAGGGCTACGGCGAGCCGGCCGAGCCGCAGTATGCCGCCCCGGCGGCCCAGCCACCGGCAGAGCAGCCGTATGCGCCGCAGGCCGACGTCGCCGCGCCTGCAGCGCCTGCAGCGCCTGCGGCCGCCGAAGGCGCAGCGCCCGAGCCGCCCAGGCAGAAGAGCTTCTTCGGCATCAAGTACGGAAAGCCGGTCGCGGCAGCCGGAGCGGCCGGAGCCGCAGCGGCCACGGCAGCGGCCGCGCAGGGCAAGCAGAAGAGCTTCTTCGGCATCAAGTACGGCAAGCCCGAGGCACCGCAGCAGCCCGAGGTTGCGGCAACGCAGCCGTATGCACCGCAACCGGTCGCGCCGCAGCCAGTCGATGAGCAGCCGGCAACGCAGCAGCCGGCAGCCGCCCAACCAGCAGCGCAGACGCAGCCGGCACCGGCGCCCGAGCCGCCCAAGCAGAAGAGCTTCTTCGGCATCAAGTACGGCAAGCCGGTGGCGGCAGCCGGAGCAGCCGGAGCAGCCGGAGCCGCAGCGGCCACGGCAGCGGCCGCGCAGGGCAAGCCGAAGAGCTTCTTCGGCATCAAGTACGGCAAGCCCGAGACGCCGCAGCAGCCGGAACTCGCGACGGCTGTGCCACAGGCCGAGCCCGCGCCTGTCCCTGCCGCACCACAGGCTGACCCTGCGCCCGCAGTTGCCGCGCAGGCGGCCCAGCCGCAGGCCGCGCCCGCCGAGCAGGTCCAGCAGGCGGTCGCGCCCGGGCAGGCAACCCCGGCGCAGCCTGCGCCAGCGGTTGATCCTGCCGCCCAGGCAGCCGCCCAGCAGCAGCCTCTGGCCGAGGCTCCGAAGCAGAAGAGCTTCTTCGGCATCAAGTACGGAAAGCCGGTCGCGGCAGCCGCAGCAGCCACGGCCGCGGCTGGAGCCGCGGGGACAGCCGCGCAGGGCAAGCAGAAGAGCTTCTTCGGCATCAAGTACGGCAAGCCCGCAGCGGCTGGGGCGCCCCAGTCCCTGCCGCCAGAGACCCCTCCTGCGCAGGTCGCCCCGGCAGCCCCGGCAGCCCCGGCCGCGCCGTACGACCCGACGGCGCAGCCTCCGCAGCCCGCAGCGCAGCCGTCCGGCCAGTTCCCCGGCGGCTACCCCGCGGACTTTGCTTCCGGTCAGGCGGCCGGTCAGGCAACACAGGCTCAGGCAACACAGGCTCAGGCAGCTGCGCAGCAGCCACCAGCACCGCCGCAGGCGGCGCCCGAACCTGGCGGGCAGCCGGCGACGCCGCAGCAGATCGTGCCGCCGCAGGAGCAGACGGCCCAGCGCCAGCAGCAGTCCTGAGCTTGCGCCGCCGCAATCCTTAGGATTGTGCGGATGAGCAGTCAGCCGCAGACGCAGACGCAGACGACATACGAGCTCGCCGGGTGGTGGCAGCGCGCCGGCGCCTTCCTGATCGACGGAATCGTCGTCGGCGTCCCGGGCGCGATCCTTGGAGTCCTCGTCAGCATCCCGACCTACGGTTCTTTCAACGAGTGGGCGTCGGGCGACGAGTTCAACGCCGCGGGCGAGTCGGCCAGCCTGATCCTGGGGCTCGTGATTGCGGTCGCCTACTACTGCATCATGATGCCCCGCACCAACGGCCAGACGCTGGGCAAGATGGCGCTGGGGATTCGCGTCGTGCGCGAAGACGGCGGACCGATCACGGCGGGCTTTGCCTTCAAACGCCAGATTCTCGTGCAGCAGCTGCTCTTCGGCTGGGTCGCGCTGCTGGCCTGTTACATCCCGACGATCCTCAACTATCTGGCGCCGACCTGGGACGACGGCAACCGCGCCTGGCACGACCGGATCGTCGGCTCGCGCGTGGTCATGGCCAACTCCGTCCCGCCACCTCAGACACCGTCGCAACCGGCACAGCCGCAGCAGCAGCCGTTTCCGGTGGCGCCGCCTGCGCCCGCGGCGCCGGGCGCGCCGCAGCCACCGGTCGGCGACACGCCGCCTCCGCCGCCTGCCCCGCCCGGCGGATCGGTGCCGTACACCCCGCCGCCGGGCTTTCAGAACCCGGTGCCAGAGGACGAGAAGTAGTCAGTCGGGCGCTGCCGGTCAGGCCAGCGTTGTCGGTCGGGCCAGCGTTGCCGGTCAGGCCAGCGCTGCCGCGACGTCGTCGGCGAGGATGACCTGGGAGCGCTCGGGACCCACACCGACCAGCAGGATCGGCACGTCGAGCTGCTGGCTGATGAAGTCGAGGTAGCCGCGGCAGGCCTCGGGCAGCTCGTCAAAGCTGCGCGCGCCGCTGATGTCCTCCTGCCAGCCGGGCAGGTCGACGTAGTCGGCGGTCGAGTGGTGCAGCACGCTCTGGTGGTAGGGGAAGTCTTCGAGGGTCGCGCCGTCCTTGGTCTTGTACCTGGTCGCCACGCGGATCGTCTCAAGCCCGGAGAGGATGTCGAGTTTGGTCACGCAGAGGCCGGTCAGACCGTTGATGCGCGCGGCGTAGCGCAGCGCGACAAGGTCGAGCCAGCCGATGCGACGCGCGCGCCCCGTCGTGGTGCCGAACTCGCCTCCGACCTTGCGGATCCGGTCGGCGACGTCGCCCTCAATCTCCGACGGGAAGGGGCCGCTGCCGACGCGCGTGGTGTAGGCCTTGGCGATGCCCCAGACCTCGTCGATCAGCGTCGGCCCGACGCCGGCGCCGACACAGGCCGCACCGGCGATCGGATTCGACGAGGTGACGAAGGGGTAGGTGCCGTGGTCGATGTCGAGCAGCGCGCCTTGCGCGCCCTCGAAGACGACGGTCTTGCCGGCCTTGATCGAGTCGTGGACGATCAGTGAGATCTCGGCGATGTACTGCTCGAGGCGA
Organism: Solirubrobacterales bacterium; assembly: GCA_044463545.1. GTDB lineage: Bacteria > Actinomycetota > Thermoleophilia > Solirubrobacterales > JACPNS01 > JACPNS01. The sequence goes on along the minus strand of JBIQMF010000053.1, from coordinate 4,413 downwards.
GAGCCGTAGCGCATGTACTCCTCGACCATGGTGTGCAGGTCGAGCTCGGGATCCTTGGCCCACGGACGCAGCTGCTGGCGCTTCGGCTCCATCGCCGTCATGATCTTCTTGCGCAGGATCTTCTCGTCGAGCAGGTCCTGCATGCGGATGCCGAGGCGGTCGGCCTTGTCGGCGTAACAGGGGCCGATCCCGCGCTTGGTCGTGCCGATCTTGAGCTCGCCGAGCTTGGCCTCACCCTCGTGGTCGAGCATCAGGTGGTAGGGCATGATGAGGTGCGCGTTGGCGCTGATGCGCAGGTTCTTGGTGTCAACGCCGCGGCGCTTGAGGTCGTCGAGCTCGCCGATCAGCACCGACGGGTCGACGACCACGCCGTTGCCGATGATGCAGGTGTTGCCCGGGTGCAGGATGCCCGAGGGAATCAGGTTGAGCTTGAAGACCTCGTCCCCGTGGATGATCGTGTGGCCGGCGTTGTTGCCGCCCTGGAAGCGCACGGTCACCTCGGCCTTGTCGGCCAGCAGATCCGTGACCTTGCCCTTGCCCTCATCGCCCCACTGGGCACCGACTATGACTGTTGCTGGCACGGGTGTGAGTGTAGGGATTGATTCTCTGGAGTCGGTCGCGGTTCGACGATGCGACAGGTGGGCCTGAAGGGCGCGCTTCAGGCGACTTCGGGGTGTTCCACGCGGCGGTCCGTGCCGAACAGCGGCAGCGGATCACCGCAGATCTCGATCAGCCGCGAGACGGTGCGCTCGCCGATCTGGTCTTTCAGCGCTGCCTCGTCGAGGTTCGTCGTGACGACCAGCGCCCGACCGTCCTCGTAGCGCTCGTTGATGATCGAGTAGAGCTGTTCGAGCACCCAGTCGGTCTGTTGCTCGGCGCCGAGGTCGTCGAGGTGCAGGAGGTCGACCGAGGTCAGCTTGTTGAAGAGCTCGGCGTACGAGGAGTCAGAGCCGTCGTCGAAGGTGTTGCGGATCTCGGCCAGCAGGCGCGGCACCGAGTAGATGGCGACCGTGCGGCCGGCGCGCAGCGTCTCGCGGCTGACGAGCATCGCCAAGGTCGTCTTGCCGGTGCCGGTGTCGCCGGTGAACCAGATGCCCTTGCCGGCGTCGAGGTTGGCGTCGATCTCACGCACGTGACGCAGCACGCTGCGCGTGATCGCCGGCGGAAAGTCGAGCCTGCGTCCGGATGAGGCGATGTGCTGCCCGTCGTCCGAGACGGCGATGCCGGCGTAGCGCCGCGGGATCGTCGTGATCAGCCCGCGTGTGTGCGCGCGCCGGACGGTCTCGGCACGACAGACGCAGGGGATCGCCTCGTCGTTGTCATCGAGCACCCAGGTCGTGCCGTTGCAGTGCGGACAGACGAACTCGGCCACGGGTCAGAAGGTTTCTTCCTCGGCGTAGACACCGGGGTCGTATTCGTCGCTGACGCGGGCAGCCTGGTAGGCGTCTGCGCCGCCACGCTCGTCGTGTGAGCGCGCCTTGTTCGAGAACTTCGGATAGTGCCCGAGGAAGGTCAGCGTGACGTCGCCGACGGGGCCGTTCCTGTGCTTGGCAAAGATGATGTCGGCCTCGCCGGGCCGCTCGGACTCACCTTTGAGGTAGTACTCCTCGCGGTAGATGAAGCAGACGACATCTGCGTCCTGCTCGATCTGGCCGGATTCTCTGAGGTCGGCCAGCTGTGGCTTGGGCGGCTGGCGGCTCTCCACTGCTCGCGAGAGCTGGGAGACGGCGATCACGGGGACGTCGAGCTCGCGGGCGAGGATCTTCAGGCCTCGGCTCATCTGCGCGACCTGCTCGACGCGGGAGTCGCGTCCGTCGTTGGCACGCAGCAGCTGCAGGTAGTCGACGATGATGAGACCGAGTCCGGTCTTGCCTGTCTGCTCGTTGGGTTGGCCCAGGTACTTGCCGTGCAGGCGGCGGGCCTTGGCGCGAAGTTCGGTGATGTTGATGTCCGATGAGTCATCGATCCAGATCGGCGCCTGGTCGAAGGCCTGGGCGGCCTGCAGCACCTTGGGCCAGTCGGTCTTCTTGATCTGGCCCTTGCGCATGGCGTCGCCCGAGATCCTGGCCTGCGAGCTGATGAAGCGCTGCGAGAGTTCGGTCTTGGACATCTCCATCGAGAAGGTCGCGACGGGGTAGCCCTTCAGCGCGGCGTTCTCGGCGATGTTCGTGACCAGCGCCGACTTGCCCATGGCCGGCCTCGCGGCGATGATGATGAGGTTTCCGCCCTGCAGTCCGCCGGTCAGCTCGTCGAGGTCGCGGAAGCCCGTCGGCGTTCCGGTCACGGTGCTGCCGTGCAGCGCCTGTTGCTCGAGCTGGTCGATCTGGTCGTGCAGGATCGCCGCCAGTTGCACCAGTTCGCCGCTGTGCGTGTCCTGAGCGACCTCAAAGACGAGCTGCTGTGCCCGCTCGACGATCTCCTGGGGATCGCCCTCGCGCTGGGCGACCGAGGCCTGGATGTCGTGGCTGGCCTGGATCAGGCCGCGCAGCAGGGCGTTCTCCTTGACGATCTGGGCGTACTGCCGCGTGTTCCCGATCGCCGGGATCTTCGTCACCAAGGTGTCGATGTAGTCGCGCCCGCCGGCCTCTTCGAGGCTTGCCCGTTCGGTCAGGCGGTTGGCGACGGTGAGGGTGTCGATCGGCTCGCTCTCGGCGTTGAGATCGATCATCGCCTGGAAGATCAGGCGGTTGCGCGGACGGTAGAAGTCGTCGGGGCGCAGGTGGACGTCGACCGTGATCGTGTCGAACCAGCGGTCGGCCAGCATGATGGCGCCCAGGACCGACGCCTCTGCTTCCTCGTCGTGCGGGGGCGGCGCGCCTTCTGCCAGCGGCCCAGCGCCCGAAACCGGACGTCCGTCCGGCTCAGCCACGGCTGTTCACCGCGGCCACGGGCCGCTACTCCTTCGAGTCTCGGGCCGAGACGATCGTCTTCACGTCGGCCGTGACGCCGTCGTGGACGTCGACGGTGATGGTGTAGGTGCCGACCTCGCGGATCGGCTCCTCGATGTGGATGTCCTTGCGGTCGAGGCGGATGCCGCGCGCGTCCTTGATCGCTTCAACGATCTCCTTCGGGGTGACCGAACCGAAGAGGCGTCCTTCGGGGCCGGCCTCTTCTTCGATCGTGAGCACGGTCTTACCCAGCAGGGCAGCGATGTCATTGGCCTTCTCGGCGCGCTCGATGGCGGCGGCCTCGGCCTCTGCCATCAGCCGCCGGGCCTGCTCGACGGTCTTCTTGTCGGCCGTGGCGGCCAGCTGGCGCGGGGCCAGGAAGTTGCGCAGGTAGCCGGACGAGACGTTGACGACGTCGCCCTTTTCGCCGAGGTTCTCGACGTCCTGGAGCAGGATTGCCTCAGCCATCGCTACTTCGCCCCCGGACGCGATTCGGCGACGTAGGGCAGCAGCGCGATCTCGCGGGCGCGCTTGACGGCGCGTGCGATCTGCGTCTGGTGACGACGGCAGCTGCCGGTGTTGCCGCGGCCCTTGAGCTTGCCGCGCTCGCTGACGAACTTGCGCAGCGTCTCGACGTCCTTGTAGTCGACCTGGTCGATCTTGTTCTGGCAGAGCGAGCAGGACTTGCGGCGACCACCGCGGCTGTCGCGACGGTCACGCTTTGACGCTGTGCGTGGCTTGGGCTTGGGCATTTTCGTTCTGGATCCTTTTGTCTGGCCTGAAAGTGCACAAATCCCGGAAAACGGGCTTCCCCGTTTTCCGAGTATCTGTGACGGCAAGTTGGTCTCCGCCCGCGAGGTCGAAGACCAGAAGGCCTTGAGCTCTAGAACGGAATGTCGTCCTCGGACGGCGCGCCACCGGGCGCTGCACCCACGGGCTGGAAGTCGGACTGTTCGACTCCGCCTGAGTTACCGGCTTCAGCCGGGGGCGCGTAACCGCCTCCGTTCCCAGCGGGAGCGCCACCTTCGCGGCTTCCCAGGAACTGGACAGTGTCGGCGATTATATCGATGGACTGCCGCTTGTTTCCGTCTTTGTCCGTCCATTCACGCCAGTCGAGACGACCGTCGACGGCGATCGGACGGCCCTTCGAGAGGTAACGCGCGGCGTTCTCGCCCTGCACGCCCCAGACCTTGACGTTGAAGTAGTTGGGCTTGTCGACCCACTGGCCGCTCTCCTGGTCCTTGCGGCGGCCGTTGACGGCGACGCGCAGGTCGCAGACGGCGGTGCCTGAGGGCAGGTGGTTGAGCTGCGGCTCGGCGGTGAGGTTGCCGGTGACGATGACGCGGTTGATGTTCTGGGCCATGGTGTTTTCCTTTCGTGCTTTGTTGAAGGTGCCGGACCGGAGTGGTCCGGTCATTCGAATCAATCGATGACCATCTGTTTAGCGCTTCCGGGACCCCGCGTGGGTGCCTGAAGCGGTTCTTTTACGGAAACACGGCCGAATTGTTTGACGGCCTTTGTATCC
>JBIQMF010000052.1:0-8306 GCA_044463545.1 Solirubrobacterales bacterium | reverse complement strand
GTGCAGCGGGCGCAGGTCTTTGAGCGCCTTGCGGTCGACCTTGTCGGGTTTGACGATGAGCGCGTTGAGCGTGTCGTCGCCGAAGAGCTGGCGGTGGCGTTTGATGTCGAAGTAGACGGTGCCCATCGGCCAGCTCATGTCGTCGACGACCGACGAGATCTTCGTCGTGCGCACACCGTCCTCGGTGCGCAGGCGGATCGAGTCGCCGGGGCCGAGATCCGTCCACGCCGCCAGCTGCGTCGAGATCACGGCCTGGTCGCGATGCCTGCGCAGCAGCGAGGCGCTGCTGAGCTCCTTCTCGTCGCCCTTGCGGCGACGGAAGGGCCAGGTGCGGCGCGAGTCAAGACCCATCACGCCGATGCGCTGCCCGCGATAGGTGTTGAAGCCCATCGCGAACGGTGTCGCCCACTCGGGCAGCGGGCGGTCGGCCTCGGCCCTGCGCGCACGCTGCACGGCGGCGCGCGTCGCTGCGCGGTAGTCGGCCGCGCTCATCCCCGGGGTCATCGCCACGGGGTCGACCTTGAGCTCGCGTTGCTTCTCCTTCAGTCCCTTGCGCAGGTTCTCCATACGCACCGGCACCGTGGTGAAGAGGTCGTCGGCGGCGGCGATGCGCTGGGCCTTCTTGTTGTGGATGCTCGTCATCTCCTCGGTGCGCTCTGCGATCGAGTGGTCGAGCAGTTGCAGCGGCACGACGGCGCAGACGGCCAGCGCCATGATCGACGCCGAGACGGCCACGCGGCGCGGATTGGCCTCGATGGCAGAACGCGCGACCATCAGCGCCGAGCCGCTGCCGCGGTTGATCTTCGACAGCGTGTGGGCGAAGAGGGCGGCCAGCCCCGGTGTGATGAGGCCGATCCCCAACATCACGCAGATCGACGTCGTCGTGAAGTGGTCGGCGCCGCTGAGCATCCCGGCGACGACCATCATCAGGGCACCGGAGAAGGTCAGAAGCAGGCCGGCACGCAGCGAGAGCGTTGCCACTGCGGTGGCGCCGGACTGCGGCGAGCGTCCCAGTTGATCGGCGACCGGCGCGCGCGTCGCCGCAAGCGCGCCGAAGGTCGCCGCCGCAGCCACGAACAGGGTCACGAGCGTGGCCGCCGCCACGACCCACGGCGAGACCTCGACGACCATCGTGAAGCTGAAGACCTCGGTCAGGTACTCGGGCAGGTTGCTGGCCAACTGATCGGCGAAGGCCCGCCCGGCCAGCACGCCGACCGGCAGTGCAGCAAGCAGCATCACCACCAGGGTGAGGAGTTCAGCCAGGACCATCGGCGTCGCCTTCGAGCCCAACGCGCGGATCAGACCGACGTCCTCCTGCCGGTCGAGCATGCGCATGAGCTGCAGCACGTAGACGAGCAGCGCGACGATCAGCAGGGCGACCGCTCCGAAGAGGTAGGTGTAGGAGCGCGTCGTCACGCTCAGTACGCGGTCGAGCTGGCGCTGCTGGTCGGCCACCGTGACGACCTCGGCGTTGCCCGGCAGCTGCTTGCGCGCACGGCGCTCCCACTCGGCCGCGTCGGTACCGCGGCGTAGCTGTACGAAGAGCGTGTTCGGGCCGTCCTTTCCGCGCAGGCGCTCGATGCTGCTGCGCGGCAGTGCGACAACCTCAGAGAGCGCCGGCGAGACCGACTGGATGCGGCGGATCTTGATCAACGGCGAGCGCGAGAAGGCCAGGATGCGCACCTCGTCGCCCCGCTTGACGCCCAGCGTGCGCGCCATCTCACGGCTGATCGTGAGGCCACCGTTCTCGGGGTTGCGCGGCGTGCGCACGCGCAGCTCGCGCTGCAGCTCGCTCTGCAACTTGCGCGCCGAGTTGTCGATGCCGAAGGCCGTGGCGACCGTGGAGGTCTTGCGCTTTGAGCGGATGGCGACACGCTGCTCGACCACCGGAACAACCAGCCGCGTGCCCTCGACGCGGCGCAGCTTGCGCGTCAGCGAGTCCTTGAAGTTGGAGTTCGAGATAGCGCGCACCTGCACGTCGGAGACGCCGCCGACGGCCTCGCCGCGCGCCTTGAAAGAGTCGTCGACGCTGCCGGTGAACGAGTAGATGCCGATCACCACCGCCAACGCCGCGGCCAGCGCCGTGAAGACGACAAGCGTGCGCAGCGCGTGCGCCACCATCGTGCGCAGGATGTGGCGGGTCAAGAGGACGACTGTCGAGAGGCGCGCGACCATCGACCTCGCTCCCGCCCGCCGCCGCTCAGCGGCGGTCGACCTCGATCTCGATGCGGCCGTCGGACGTCTGCGAGAGGCGCGGGCGGGCGCCCTGGCGGACCAGTGACATCGCGACGTCGGCGATCAACTGATCCGGCGGCGCGTCGGGGTCGACGGCGATGCGGGTCGGTGACTGCGGCAGGCGGCCGTGCGCCGGCGCGGGTTGTGCGGGCAGGGTTTGTGCGGGCACGGGCTGTGCGGGCACGGGCTGTGCGGGCGCCTTGGCCGGCGCCTGCTGCGCCGGCGGCGGCAACTCCGCGCGCTGCTCAGAATCCTGCTGCGCGTGCGCCCGGGACATCGGCTCAGCTGCGGCCGTCGGCATCTCGCGCAGTTCGGCGCGCGGGCGCTCGCTGATCTGACCGCCGCGCACGACCATCACCGGGTCGGCATAGCGCTCAGCCAGATCGTCGTTGTGCGTCACCAGCACAACGGCGCGGCCGTCGGCTGCGCGGTCCCGCAGCAGCGCCGTGATCGCTTCGGCGTTCTCCTCGTCGAGGTTTCCCGTCGGTTCGTCGGCCAACAGCAACGGCGGGTCGTTGATCAGCGCGCGGGCGATGGCGACGCGCTGCATCTGGCCGCCGCTGAGCTTGCGTGCGGGCCGGCGGCGCATGTCGGCGAGGCCGACGAGGTCGAGCAGTTCGCCGGCGCGCGCTCGCGCTGCGCGCGGATCCATCCCGACGATCACACCGCCAAGGACGACGTTCTGCTCGCAGGTCAGCCCCGGCAGCAGATTCAGAAACTGGAAGACGAAACCGATGTGGCGTGCGCGGAACTTCGTGCGCTCGGCCGCCGACATCGCGGCAAGGTCCACCCCTTCAAAGAGCACGTGACCCGAGGTCGGCACGTCGAGCGCGCCGAGCAGGTTGAGCAGCGTGCTCTTGCCGCTGCCCGACGGGCCGACGATGGCCGTCAGGCGTCCCGGCAGGACGTCGAAGTTGACCCCCTTCAGCGCCTCGAAGGCGTTCACGCCGTCGCCGTAGGTCTTGCGCACTTCGCGCAGGGAGATGACCGCTTGGGCCTCCGCCGGAGTACTGCTCAACTGCTCGGTCAGGCCGCTGGTCTCGGTCGCCAACACGTCACTTCGCATGCTCACCTCAGTCTCCTTACTGACACCATGTTCATGAGCGGCGACGCCCGGGTGTGTGTGGCGCATCACACACCGGCAAATACTTGTTCGAGTTAGTATCTGATGAGACGCGGCCATGAGGGCCGGTGATCCGTCAGCGCTGGAGCGAACGTGACGAACATCCTCGCCATCGACCTCGGTACCGGCGGCCCCAAGGCCGCCGTCGTCAGCGCGGGCGGCGAGGTGTTGGCCGGCGCGGCGCGGCCGAACACGCTGCTGCACACCGCCGGCGGCGGCATCGAGCAGGACCCCGAGGAGTGGTGGCGCGCCACCTGCGCGGCCAGTCGCGCGGCCGTCGCGGGACTCGCGCCGGACTGCGCGCCGCCCTCTGCCGTCGCCGTCACGGCGCAGTGGGTGACAACCGTCCCGATCGACGCGGCGGGCAAGCCGTTGATGAATGCCGTCAGCTGGATGGACGGTCGCTGCGGCGGTCACGCGCGCCGCGCGACGGGTCCCGGGCCACGCGTGGCCGGATACAACCCGCTCAAACTGCTGCGCTGGCTGCGCCGCACCGGCGGGGCGCCTTCGCTGCAGGGCCACGACCCGGTCGGGCAGATCCGCATGATCGAGGCGCTGCACCCAGAGGTCCACGACGCCGCCGCCTGGTTCGTCGAGCCCGGCGACTTTCTGATCGCGCGCATGACCGGGCGTGTCGTGACGTCGGCCGAGACGGCGACGGTCTGCTGGGGCACCGACACCCGCGACATCAGCGCCATCGACTACGACGACGCGCTGCTGCGGCTCTCCGGGCTCGACCGCGCCAAGCTGGCGCCGATCGTTCCGACCGGCAGCGTGGTCGGCGAGTTGCTCGCGCCGCGCGCCCGCGAGCTCGGGATCGATCCTGTGCCCGTGATCGCCTCGACGCCCGATCTGATGTCGGCCGCCGTCGGGTCGGGGGCCGTTGCCGACGGCGCCATGCACCTCTACATCGGCACCTCGGCGTGGCTCTCGGGCCACGTCCCGTTCCGTCGCACCGATGCCCTGCACAACATCGCCACGCTGCCGTCGTCGATTCCCGGTCGCTACATCATCGCCAGCGAGCAACAGACCGCCGGGCGCTCGCTCGAACACCTGCGCGACAAGCTGCTGGCCGCGGACGGCGTCAGCTTCGAGCAGCTGATCGCCGAGGCCGCCGCAGTGCCGGCCGGCGCCGACGGCGTGATCTTCACCCCGTGGCTCAACGGCGAGCGCACGCCGATCGACGATCCGCACAGCCGCGCCAGCTACACAAACCTCTCACTGACCTCAACGCGCGGGGCGCTGGTGCGCGCCACGCTCGAAGGCGTGGCGATGAACGTGCGCTGGATGCACGAACACACCGAGCGACTCGTAGGTGGTCGCATCGACGACATCGCGTTGATCGGCGGCGGCGCCATCTCAGACCTCTGGTGCCAGATCATCAGCGACGTGCTCGACCGCGCCGTCCATCGCGTCGCCGACCCACGGGCGGCCAACGTCCGCGGCGCGGCATTGCTGGGCGCGATGGCCCTGGGAGAGATCGACGCCGACGAGATCGCCGCACTGGTGCCGCGCGACGGCAGCTTCACGCCAGAGCCCCGGCACCGCGCGCTCTACGACGAGCGCTTCGAGATCTTCCGCAGATTCCACAGGACCAACCGCAAGATGTTCACGAAACTGAACGGCTCCGAGGAGGAGTGACGATGAGTCAAGAAGCAGCAGGCCCCGCAGGCGACCCACTGGCCGAGATGCAGGCGTCGCTGAGGCCGTATCGCGACGCCATCGAGGTGCACGAGAAGCTGCCGGCAGTCGGCGTCGAACGCGACCGGCTACTGGCCGAGATCGAGCAGATGGCGCGCGCCGAGAAGTCGCGCTGGAGCGACGGGCGCAGCTCCGGCGCCGTCTACCAGGGCGACGATGCGCACATCGAGTTCCTCAACAAGGTCTACGCGCTGCAGTCGCAGAGCAACCCGCTGCACCTCGACATCTGGCCCTCGGGGAGCAAGTTCGAAGCCGAGATCGTCGCCATGACGGCCAGGATGCTGGGCGCCGGCTCGACCGAAGGAGACTTTGTCGGCACCGTCACCTCGGGCGGAACCGAGAGCATCCTCCTGGCCATCAAGTCCTACCGCGACCACGCGCGCGTCACGCGCGGCGTCGAGCGACCCAACGTCGTCACGACGACGACGGCTCACGTCGCCTTCGACAAGGCCGCGCAGTACTTCGGCGTCGAGCTGCGACGCATCGAGACGGCCGAGGACGGGACGGCCGACGTCGCCGGGATGGAGGCCGCCATCGACGAGGACACGATCGCGCTCGTCGGCTCGGCGCCCGGCTTTCCGCACGGCATCATCGATCCGATCGAAGAGCTCAGCGAACTCGCGCTGGCCCACGGGATCGGGCTGCACACCGACTGCTGCCTCGGCGGATTCGTCCTGCCCTGGGCCGTCAAGCTCGGCTACGTCGTGCCGGAATTCGACTTCCACCTGCCCGGCGTCAGCTCGATCTCCTGCGACACGCACAAGTACGGCTACGCGGCCAAGGGCACTTCGGTGATCCTCTACCGCAGCAACGAGCTGCGCCACCACCAGTACTTCGCGGCCACCGACTGGCCCGGCGGTCTCTACGCCTCGCCGACCTTCGCCGGCAGCCGGCCCGGCGGTCTCAGCGCGGCCTGCTGGGCCGCGCTCGTCTCGATCGGCGAGGACGGCTACCTGCGCGCCACGCGGGCGATCCTCGAGACGGCCCAGCAGATCAAGGACGGTCTGCGCGCGATCCCCGAGCTCGAGGTGATCGGCGACCCGCTGTTCTGCATCGCCTTCCGCTCGGCCCACGAAGACGTCGACATCTTCCGCGTACTCGACGCCATGACCAGGCGTGGCTGGAGTCTCAACGGACTGCACAAGCCGGCCGCGGTGCACATCTGCACGACGCTACGCCACACCCAGCCGGGCGTGGCCGAGGGCTTTCTGACCGATCTGCGCGCCGCGGTCACCGAGGTTGCGACCGAACCGGCCGCCGAGGGCGGCATGGCTCCGATCTACGGAATGGCGGCGACCCTGCCCGACCGCGAGGTCGTCAGCGACTTCCTCAAGGTCTACATCGACATGTGGTTCAAGCCCTGAGCGACCCGACGGGCACTCAGCTGCGCGCGCTCAGCGTGACCTCGGCGCCGCGTCCCGGGGCGAAGGTGACGCTGCGGAAGATCCACGGCTCGAAGGGCTCGTCATTCGGCTCGATGTCAAAGCGCTCGATCATCCGCTGCATCACGGCCGTGAACTCCATCCGCGCGAACGACGCGCCGATGCAGCGACGCACGCCCCCGCCGAAGGGGATGTAGGCGTAGTTGCTGGGGCGCTCCTCGAGGAAGCGTTCGGGTCGGTACTGGCGCGGACGGTCAAACAGGTTGGGGTCGTCGTGGGTCAGCGTCGGCGGGCTGGCGATACGTGTGTCGGGCGGCAGGCGATAGCCGGCAAGCTCATAGGAGTCGGCCTGCACGCTGCGCACGGCAAAGGCCACGGTCGGCCGCACCCGCAAGGTCTCGTCGAAGACGGCCCCGAGATACTCCGACTCACCGGCGCGCACGCTCTCGCCCAGCTTCTGCAGGACGCGCGGGTTGCGTGAGAGCTGCTCGACGGCGAAGGCCAGCGTCCCGGCCGTCGTCTCGTGGCCGGCCACGAGCAGCGTCAAGAGCTGGTCGCGGATCTCCTGGTCGCTCATCGGCACGCCGTCCTCGTCGGTCGCCTGCACCAGCAGCGCCAGGACGTCGGTGCGCGCTTCGAGCTGCGGGTCGACGCGCGCCTGCTCGATCATCTCGAAGAGGATCTTGTCGACGGCGTCGCGCAGGCGCACGAAGCGGCCCCACGGACTCCATGCGCCGAGGTCCCTGTGCGCGAAGCGCAGCAGCATCACGCGCTGGCCGGCGGCCACGAAGCGTGGCATCAGTTGTTCGAGCGCCGTCAGCTCGGCGCCGCGTGCGCCGAAGACGGTCTGCAGGATGGCGCGCAGGGTGATGAGCTGCATCGACTCGATCACCGGGAACTTCTGACCCCGCGGCCACTCGTCCATCACCGCGTCGGCGATCGCCCGGAAGTCGCCCGCGTAGGAGCGCATGCGCTCGCCGTGGAAGGGCGGCAGCAACAGCCTGCGCTGACGCAGGTGGATGTCCTCGTCGATCGCCAGCAGCGAGTTGGCGCCGAGGATCGGGCCCAGCGGGCTGCCGGTGCCGGCGTGCAGGACCTTGGGATCGGCCGTCAGCACCTGCCGGATCAACTCGGGATTGGCGATCACGACGAAGGGCGGGAAGCCGTGCAGTCGCCCGCGGAAGATGTCGCCGTACTTGGCCCGCGCGCGGCGCAGCATCGGCACGTGGCGAAGCATGAATCCGATCGACTGGATCGTCATCGGCATGCGCGGCCCCGGCGGGAGCGTGTGCAGCGGCTTGGCCGGCGCAGACGAACTCTGCGGCCGATCGGGAGCGGTCTCGACTGGCATCTTGCTGCTCTTCCTCTGAGAGGGGGTGCCTTCTGGTGGCGGGAATGGGGTCTGCGGGGCTGGCCTGCGGGGCTGGCCTGCGGGAAATGCAGACCCAAGGTGTATCACGGTCTGCCACCGGCCGGTGACGTTCGTGGCTGGGCGGCGCAGATTCGGCTTCAGCACACGGCGGGGGCGATTTCCTGTATATTGGCTGAACAGCCAGCCAATGTCCACTGGCCAATGCAGATCGCGTGTCCTCCTGGTAGCGATCTGTCCCGAACACACCCCGGCTCACCAGCCGCTCCGGGCACCAGTCCGCAAGTCCCGGAGTGGCACACCCGATGCGAGTCGATCCGTCCAGAGCGGCCGTGCTCAGTCGGCCGCTCTGGCTGTTTAAGCACGGCTCTCTGTTTTGGGCGAGGCTCTGGCCGAGTAGCGGCGAGGGAGGCCCGCCGGGGCAGGCATTTTCTCGCAATTTGCGCGGGAGATGCCCGCGCCACGAGCGGAGAAACCCGCATCTGACCTATGCTGC
>JBIQMF010000051.1:0-8346 GCA_044463545.1 Solirubrobacterales bacterium | reverse complement strand
CAGCAGCAGCGCCCCGGGCGACACCACCCCGAACACCGACAGCAGCGTGATGGCACCCCCCAGCAGCAGGTCGCCGAGCCCCGAAGCGCTGCTCTGGACAGACAGCCCGGCCTCGCCTGCGCGCGCGTGCATCACTGCCTGCAGCGGCAGCTGCACGACGAGCGTGGCCGCGAACACGCCGGCGGCCAGAACTCCGGCGCGCAGCGCGCCGCCGCGCAACAGCGTCGATCCCCGCCGCATCTGCCGCAGCGCCGTCGCCGCGGCGGCCAGCGGGACAACCAGACCGATCAGGAAGACCGCCAGCGCGAGCAGGCTCTGCGGTCCGCGAAATGACTCTGCACGCGCCAGGAAGCTGGCGGTGAAATGGTCGAGAGCGTCGACTGGCAGCGGCGCCGGCAACGCCTGGCGCGGCCACAGCAGCCAGCTCGCAGCCAGCCCGGCCAGGATCACCGCAGCCAGGGCAGCGGCGATAACCTCAGATGAGCCTCGGGGAGCGGTTGAGCTTGGACTCGATTTCTTCACGGAGGATCCACTCGACGGGGGATTGGCTTGAACGACGAGACATCGAAACTATCGGCGGACGCCGAAGTCGAACTCGCAGTCGACGGCACGCTGGGCCATGAGTTCAGCCCCGATGACCCCGTCTTCGTGCTGGCCGGGGAGGTCTACGCCCGTCTGCGCGCCGACGCCTCGCCCGAAGAAGCGCTCAGCGGAGGCGTGCGCACGACCCACGAGTTTCTGCGTACCTGCGGCCTGACCGACGAACACAAGACGGCCTGGGCGTGGGTGCTGCGCCCCGTCTTCGACCTCCCGGCCGGGTGGTCGACGGTCGGTGCCGACGCCGAGGGTGCGGCGCTGGCGGAGGAACACTTCCAGCGCGAGATCGCGCCGGCCATCATCGTGATTCCGGCGGCCGAGACGATTCTGGCGCTGCCCATCGTGGGTCACGACGAGGACGGCCAGAGCGTCGCCGGGGCGATGATCGCGGTGCCGCTTCTGGCCGACGTCGAGCCCGACGACAACGCCCTGGTCGGGGTCGCCACCGGTGCCGGCATCCTCGGCGTACAACTCGAAAACTCGATGCGCGCCCGTGCGGCCAAGCGCTCTTTGCAGTTCGCCCAGGCGGCCTCGCGCACCCAACGCGACCTCATCGAGCCGCGCGAACGCCGCGCCGCGCTGCGCCACGCGATGACCCACCTGCAGGCCTGCGACGCCTTGAGCTACGGCCGGGCGGTTGAGCACCACGAGAACGGTGAGGTCGAGGTCGAGTCATTCGGTGTGTCCCGGCTCACCGAGGACGCCCCGCCCGCGAACATCCACGGCGATCTGGCATCGCTGATCGACGCCGTCAGCGTCAGCCTGCCGGTGCGCGTCGACGGTCGTGAAGAGGCGGTGATCGAGCTGCAGTCGCACCACGCTCTGGGCACGGTCGAGCGCGACACGCTGGCCAGCATCTCGACGGCAGTCGCCGGATCGATCGTGCGCGCCCGCGCCGCCGCGACGATCGAGAACCTGCGTCGTTCGGCCACGCGACGACTGGTCGAGGCCCAGGAGCGCGAGCGCTCGATGGTCGCCGCCGACATCCACGACGGCGTCCTGCAGCAGCTGGGAGCGACGGCAATCCGCCTTGAGCTGGCCCAGACGCGCGTCGAGCAGCACGACTTCGCCTCGGCCAGTTCGATCATCGCCGACGGTGCCGGCGAGATTCGTGCCTGCGCCAAGGAGCTGCGCGCCCTGCTGATGGAGCTGCGCCCACAGGTGCTCGACGACAACGGCCTGAGCGCGGCGCTCACGGAGCTGGGTCGACACGTTGACGGCGTCGAGGTCGACGTCACGTCAGACCTGCCCGACGACCTCGGCAACGAGTTCGCGATCACGATCTTCCGCATCGTCCAGGAGGCATTGACGAACATCGAGAAACACGCCGAAGCGACGAGTGCCGAGGTCGCGGTCGACCAGCACGATGATGTGATCGTGATCCGCGTCAGCGACGACGGCGTCGGCTACGAGGGCGCCGTCACGGGGCCGTCGGCCGAGGGCAGCCACCTGGGACTCCTGGGCATGCGCGAGCGCGCGCAGATGTTCGGCGGTTCGTTCGCCATCCAGGGCGCCAGCGGTGGCGGCACCGAGGTGCGCGTCGAGCTGCCACTACGCGGCATGCAGCCACTCAGTTCCGAGTCATACTGATCAGATGACCGAGGGCGGGGCGCAGACAACACGAATTGCGATCGCCGACGATTCGGCGGTCATCCGCAACCTGATCGAAGAGATCCTCAGCTACGTCGAGGGCTACACCCTGGTGGCCAGCTTCGACAACGGCCCAGACATCGTCGCATGGGTGCGCGAGGGCGGCAGCGCCGACGTCTTTGTGGTCGACATGCGCCTGCCGGGACTCTCTGGCACGGCCACGATCAGCGCCCTGCGGCGCTTCGACGACACGGCGCGAATTCTGGCCTTCTCGGCATCGGATCAGGAGGAGAGCGTGCGCTCGGCCACGGCGGCCGGCGCCGACGGCTACCTGCTCAAGGAGTCGACGCTGAGCCAGTTGATGGACGCCATCTCCGGTGGCGACGGGCTCGACCTCGCGGCCACCGACGAGCGGCAGCAGAGCGCCCCCGATCCCACCCCCGAGAGCTCCGCGGCCGCCGGCCTCATGGTGCTGATCGTCGACGACCACGACCTCGTACGCGACGCGGCAGCAGCGATGCTCGAGTCGCGTGGGTTCAGCATTGCAACTGCCGACAGCGCCGCCGCCGCGCGGGCCTGGATCGAATCTGGCCAGCGCTGCGACGCGGCGCTTGTCGACCTGCGCCTGGGCGACGCCTCGGGCGCCACGATCGTCGAGGTGGTGCGCAGCAACCTGCCGTCCGCGGCCGTGATCCTGCACTCCGGCGCAGCCGACGAGGACGGCGAGCGCGTGGCCCGCGAGACGGGCGCAGACGGCTTCCTGGCCAAAGGCGACTACACGATCGACGAGATGGTCGAAACGCTCAGCCAGAGTGTGCACAGGCGCACAGCCGGGCTTGCGGACTGACAATCCGCTCCTGCCCTTACGCTTTGCGCGTGCCCGCCAACCGCAGAACCCGCGCCGCCGCCCGCAGAGGGCTGCCTGTGCTGGCCCTCGCCTGCGTGCTCGCACTGAGTGGTTGTGGCGGCAGCGATGAGAACTTCAACCGCGGCGAGGTGAGCCGCGCAGTCGACGCGCTCGACTCGATCGAAAACTTCGTCGCCGACGGCCGCTGCGACGCCGCGCGCCGGCGCAGCAACGCCCTGGCGATCCAGTCGACCCACGTCAGCGAGGATCGCCCCGAGCTCGGTGAGGCCTACGCCCGCAGCGTCGCGCACCTGCAGCGCCTGATCACGCGCGACTGCGTCGAGATCTCGGCCGACGGCCCGACGCCGGCAGTGACCGAGCCGACCGGCCCGACGCCGAGGACCGAACGCGACGAGCCGACGCGCCCGACGGACGACAACGACAACGAGCCGACCCCCGAAGAGCCGCGTCCGACGCCCGACGACCCGGGCGCGGGCGACACCGAACCGGGCAGCGGCGGCGGCCAGCAGCAGGCACCGGACAACTCCGGCGGGGCGGCACCGGGCGCATGAGCGACCAGGCGACACCCGACTCGGGAACCCTGATCGGCGGTCGCTACCGCGAGCTGCGCAAGATCGGCAGCGGTGGCATGTCCGTCGTGATCATGGCCGAGGACACCGTGCTGCAGCGTACGGTGGCGCTGAAGATGCTTGCCGAGCACCTGGCCGGCGATGAAGACTTCGTGACGCGCTTCCGCCACGAGGCGCTGGCGGTGGCCAAACTGCAGCATCAGAACATCGTGCAGGTCTACGACTCGGGCTACGACGAGGCGTCGTCGCAGCACTTCATCGTGATGGAGTACGTCGAGGGAACGCCGCTCTCGGACATGCTGCGCGGCGGGCGCAAGCTCGAGGTCGCCAAGGCCGTCTCGCTGGCCAGCGATGCCTGTGAGGCGCTGACCTGCGCGCACCGCGCCGGGGTGATCCACCGCGACGTCAAACCGGCCAACCTCATCGTCACGCGCGACGGCGTCGCGAAGCTGACTGACTTCGGCATCGCCAAGGCCGCTGAGATGACCCGCGTCACGCAGGTCGGGTCGGTGCTGGGCACCGTCGCCTATCTCTCGCCCGAGCAGGCGACCGGTGGCGAGACCGGCCCGCAGTCGGACATCTACTCGCTGGCCGTCGTCGTCTTCGAGATGCTGGGCGGTCGTCTCCCCTACCTCTACAAATCGATCACCGAGCTGGCGATGAAGCAGCGCGACGAGTTGCCGACGCCGCTTGCCGAGCTCAATCCCGAGGTTCCCGTCGAGCTCGACCGCACCGTACGGGTGGCGCTGAGCTATGACCAGAACCTGCGCTTCGCCACCGCCCGCGAGTTCGGCGCCGCCCTGCAGAGTGGCGCGCGTCGCGACGAGGACGAGTTTGTCACGCGCGTACTGGCAGACCCGGCCGCAGCCACCCGCATGATGGCCCAACGCGGCCGTCACGGCAGCTCGCGCAAGGACGAGATCGCCACGGCCGTCACGCAGGTCGCCAGCCTCCCGCCAGAACAGCGCAGCACGGGCAGCCGCCCGGCCGCGCCGCCGCCGGCCGCACAGAAGACCACGCGCCGCCTGGGCGTCGTCGCCCTGCTGCTGGCGCTGATCCTGGCCGCCGGCGCAGCAGCCATCACGCTCACGAGCAGCGACGTGCAGCCCGTGCGTCAGGACACGGTTCAGGGTCAGATCGAGGCTCTGCGCGGCTTCATCGAGTCAAACCGCTGAGGTCGCAGCCGCAGGAAGCGGCCGGCCGACAAAGATCAACCGGCCAGCATCGACTGCCCGGTCATGGCATCAGGCTGGTCGATGCCGAGCAGCTCGAGCACGGTCGGCGCGACGTCGGCCAGGATGCCCTGCTCGCGCAGCGTCACGCCCTCGCGGGTGACGATGAAGGGCACAGGATTGAGCGTGTGCGCCGTGTTCGGTGAGCCGTCGGGTTCGAGCTGCTGCTCGGCATTGCCGTGGTCGGCCGTGATCAGGCAAACACCACCACGGGCGGTCACGGCGTCGACGACACGGGCCAACTGGGCGTCGGTCTCCTCGACGGCGCGCACGACGGCCGGGATCACACCGCTGTGGCCGACCATGTCGGGGTTTGCGAAGTTGATCACTCCGAAGCGGTGCTGGCCGCGTTGCCAGCCCTCGATGAAGATGTCGGCGGCAGCGGCAGCGCTCATCTCCGGCTTCTGGTCGTAGGTCGCGACGTCCTTCGGCGACTGCGCCATCTCGCGCTGCTCTCCGGCGAACGGCGTCTCTTCGCCGCCGTTGAAGAAATAGGTGACGTGCGGGTACTTCTCGGTCTCGGCGACGTGAAGCTGCGTGCCGCCGGCGTCGGCGATCGTCGAAGCCAGGGTGACCGTCGGACGGTCGGGCGGGAAGGCCACAGCCCAGGGCCAGCCGCCGCGATACTCGGTCATGCAGACGATCTCAAGCTGCTCGGGGCGCTGGCCGCGGTCGAAGCCCGTGTGCTCGTAGGATTCGAAATCCGGTTCTCCCAGCGCCGACACCAGCTCGCGCATGCGGTCGGGGCGGAAGTTGAAACAGACCACAGCATCGCCGCTGCGCACGGTTGCCTCGGGCCTTCGAGCACCGTCGGCTGGATGAATTCGTCGTTCTCACCGCGCTCGTAGGCCGCTTCGACGGCTGCCAGCGCGCTGGACGCTGCCGGCACTTCTGAGCGCCCGTGAACGATGGCGTCCCAGGCCAGCTTCACGCGGTCCCAGCGCCGGTCGCGGTCCATCGCAAAGTAGCGACCGATCACGCTGCCGACGCGCGCGTTGCTGGTCAGTGCGTCCTGCAGCCGCGCGATGAAGCCGTCGGCCGAGCGCGGCAGGGTGTCGCGGCCGTCGGTGAAGGCGTGCACCACGACGTCGGGCACGCCGGCCGCGTCGGCCAGCTTCAGCAGCGCCTCGAGGTGATCAATGCTGCTGTGCACGCCGCCGTCCGAGACGAGGCCCATGAGGTGAAGGCGACCGGAGCTGCGACTGACCGCAAAGGCCTGCTGCAGCGCCGCATTGGACGCCAGGGTGCCCTGCTCGATGGCGATGTCGATACGCGTGAGATCCTGGTTGACGATGGCACCGGCGCCGAGGTTGAGGTGGCCGACCTCACTGTTGCCCATCTGGCCGTCGGGCAGCCCCACGTCGCGACCGCTCGTGCGTAGAGTGGCGTGCGGAAACCGGTCCCAGAGCTGGTCGAAGACGGGTGTCTCTGCCAGCTCCACGGCGTTTCCGGGCCCGGGCTCGGCCAGGCCCCAGCCGTCGAGCACGATGAGGACTGCTGCGGGTACTGGCTGCGGCTGGCTCATCGGACGCCTACCTGGCGGCTGCGTCGCCGGCCGCAACGAGTTGGGCGAAGTCGTCGGGCACGAGGCTGGCGCCGCCGATCAGGCCGCCGTCGATGTCGGGCTGGGCCAGCAGGCCGGCCGCGTTGGCGGGTTTCATCGAGCCGCCGTAGAGGATGCGCACGCGGGCCGCGGCGTCGGCGTCGATGGCGGCGAGCAGCGAACGGATGTAGGCACAGGCCTCCTGGGCCTGCTCGTCGCTTGCAGTCTTGCCGGTACCGATGGCCCAGACGGGCTCATAGGCGACCACGACATCGGCCAGTCGACCGGCCGGAAGCTCGGCCAGGCCGCCCTCGACCTGCGCCTTCAGCACGGATTCGGTCTCTCCGGCCTCGCGCTGCTCGTCGGTCTCGCCGACGCAGAGGATCGGCTCAAGCCCGCTTTCGAGCGCCACGGCGACCTTGCGCGCAAGGGCTGCGTCGCTCTCGTTGAAGTACTGACGACGCTCTGAGTGTCCGAGCACGACGGCGCGCACGTCGAGGTCGCGCAGCATGCCGGCCGACACCTCACCCGTGTAGGCACCCGACTCGGCCTCGTGCATGTTCTGCGCGGCCACCTTGATGCGCGTGCCGCGCGAGGCGTCGATCACGTTGACCAGCGTCGTGAACGGTGCGCAGATCACAACCTCGGAGACGTCTTCGCCGGCGATCTGCGGCAGCAGGGCGAAGACGAAGTCCTCGGCCTCAAAGCCGGTCTTGTTCATCTTCCAGTTTCCGGCGATGTACGGCCGCCGTCCTGAACTGTCACTGGCTGTCATCGAGCGCCTCCACTCCGGGAAGTTCCTTGCCCTCGACCAGTTCCAGAGCCGCGCCGCCACCGGTCGAGAGGTGGGTGACGTCGTCGGCAAAGCCAAATTCGGCGATCGCAGCGGCCGAGTCACCGCCGCCGACGACCGTGACGCCCTCGGCGTCGGCCATCGCCTGGGCGACGGTGCGCGTACCGGCGGCGAACGGGGCGAGCTCAAATGCCCCCATCGGGCCGTTCCAGAAGACCGTTGCGGCCTGCTTCACGCGTTCGGCGTAGTCGGCGGCGCTGGCCGGACCGATGTCGAGGCCCATCCAGCCGTCGGGCACGTCGACGCCGTCGAGCTGCTTGACCTCGGTCTCGGCCGAGAACTCACGCCCCAGCACGAGATCGGTCGGCAGCACGAGCTCGCAGCCCGAGCCCTCGGCGTCCTTCAGTGCCTTGGCCGCCAGCGCCACGCCGGCTTCCTCGACCAGCGAGTTTCCGGTCGCGTGGCCCTGCGCCGTGTAGAAGGAGAACGCCATGGCGCCGCCGATCAGGATGGCGTCGGCGACCTTCAGGAAGGAGTCGATCACGGCGACCTTGTCGGAGACCTTGGCGCCGCCCAGCACGACGACCAGCGGGCGGGCCGGGGCGTCGGTCAGGGCCTCAAGCGTCGTCACCTCGCGCTCAAGCAGCAGGCCGCTTGCAGCCTCGTCGACGAACGCAGTGACGCCGGCCGTGGTGGCGTGTGCGCGGTGGGCGGCACCGAAGGCGTCGTTTACGAAGATGTCCGCCAGCCGTCCGAGGCCTTCGGCCAGCTGTGGATCGTTCTTCGTCTCGCCCGCCTCGTAGCGCGAGTTCTCGAGCAGCAGCACTTCGCCGCCCTCGAGCGCCTCGACCCGGGCCTCGACGTCGTCGCCGACGAGACCTGAAGCCAGGCCAACGGGCCGCCCCAGCAACTCGCCCAGCCGCGCCGCGACCGGCGCCAATGAGAGTTCGGGCTCGCGGTCTGCGGGCCGACCGAGGTGCGAGCAGACGATCACACGCGCGCCCTGGTCTGCCAGCAACTTGATCGTCGGCACCGAGGCGCGGATGCGGGCGTCGTCCGAGACGACGACGCTCCCGTCCTGCTCGCTCAGCGGTGCGTTGAGGTCGGCGCGCACGAGCACGTGACCCGGCTCGGCCCGGACATGTCCCGCAGGT